>NZ_JBFAPT010000033.1:0-107945 GCF_040676845.1 Nonomuraea sp. NPDC049504 | reverse complement strand
GGCACCTCCACACCCCGATGCGACGCCACCGCCGGACGCGGCCGATCCACCGGCAACACCAGCTCCTCCGGGACCCCGTCCAGCACCTCCCGCCAGAAGCCGATCTGCTTCGCCAGCACACTGCCCGGATCGTCCCGCTCCCCCAGCAACTCCCGCTGCCACAAGGCGTAATCGGCGTACTGCACCGGCAACGGCTGCCAGACCGGGGTCCGTCCCGCTCGGCGTGCCTCGTACGCCACCGACACATCCCGCGCCAGCGGCCCCATCGACCACCCGTCCGCCGCGATGTGATGCGTCACCACCACCAACGCCTGCTCCGAACCGGCCACGAACAACCACGCCCGGATCGGCACCTCGGACGCCAGATCGAAGGCGTACTCCTTGGCCTCGGCCACAGCCCCGGCCAGCTCGGCGGGATCCACCTCGACCACCGAGAGCTCCCAGTCGAGCTCCTCCACGCACAGCACCTGCTGGTACGGCTCGCCGTCGGCGGTCGGGAAGACGGTCCGCAGCACCTCGTGGCGGCCGATGACGTCCCGCAAAGCCGCGCCCAGAGCGTCCCGGTCGACGTCGCCGGTCAGCATCTGCGTGATCGGCAGGTTGTAGGTGGCGGTCGGCCCCTCCAACTGCTGGATGAACCACAGGCGGCGCTGCGCGAACGACAACGGCACCCGCTCAGGACGCACCCGCGCCGTCAACGCAGGCCGAGCCTCGTCCGCCTCCGCCAACCGCTCCGCCAGCCCTCTGACCGTCGGCGCCTCGAACAGGACCCGGATCTCCACCTCCATGTCCAGGACCGCCCTGATCCGGCTCACCAGCCGCACCGCCAGCAGCGAGTGCCCGCCCAGCACGAAGAAGTCGTCATCCACCCCGACCTCGGGCAGCCCCAGCACCTCGGCGAAGGCCGCGCACAGCAGTTCCTCCCGCGCATCGGCCGGACCCCTGCTCGCCCGCGTCACCTCCGGCGCCGGCAGCGCGCCGCGGTCGAGCTTGCCGTTCACCGTCAGCGGCAGCTCATCCAGCACCACCAGCGCCGACGGCACCATGAACTCCGGCAACCGCTCGCCCGCGAACCGCCGCACCGCCTCCGTCAGCTCGTCCGCCCCCACGTCAGCGGCCGGGACCAGGTAGCCGACCAGCCGCTTGTCCCCCGAGCCGTCCTCGCGCACCACCACCGCCGCGTCCGACACCCACCGATGCCGGGACAGCACCGCACGTACCTCGCCCGGCTCGATCCGCATCCCGCGGATCTTCACCTGCTCATCCGCCCGCCCGACATAGACCAGCTCGCCGTCGTCCCAGCGGGCCACGTCGCCCGTGCGGTACATCCGCCCGCCCCCGAAGGGGCAGGCCACGAACCGCTCGGCCGTCAGCCCCGGCCGGCCCACATACCCGCGCGCGACACCCGGACCTGCCACATAGACCTCGCCCGCGACACCGACCGGCACCGGCGCCAGGCGCTCGTCCAGGACCCAGACCCGTGTGTCGATGACCGGCCGCCCGATGGCCACGCGATCGGAGGCGCACTGCCACAAGGTGGCATCGACCGTCGTCTCGGACGGCCCATAGGAGTTGAACATCCGCCGACCGGCACCCCAGCCCTCCAGGACCCCCATCGGCAGCGCCTCACCCGCCGCCGCGACCACCACGCTCGGATCCAGTCCGGCCGGGTCCAGGCCCGCCAGCACCGCCGGCGGCAAGGTCACGTGCGTCACCTGGGAAGCGTTCAGGGTCCGCAGGAGCGCCTCCCCCAGCCGAGCCTCCTCCGGCACGATGGCCAGCGAAGCCCCCGAAAGCAGCCCGAGCCACTCCCAGCCGAAGGTGTCGAAGCCCGGCGACGCGAACTGCGCCACCCGCGAACCCTGGCCGACGCCCAGCCACCGCTGCTGACCCTCGATCAACGCACCGACACCGGCGTTAGAGACCACCACACCCTTCGGCGCCCCGGTCGAACCGGACGTGAACATCACATACGCCGCCTGATCGACGCGCAGCACACCCCGCTCGTCCGCTGACAACCGGCCGCCCGCCAACCCCGCGAGCCCGGGGTCGTTGGAAAGCACCACGTCGATGTCGTCGGGCAGGCAGTCCATCGTTCCCGGCGACGCGACCGCGACCCGCACCCCGGCCTGGATGATCATGGACTCGATCCGCGCTTCCGGGTAGGTGACGTCCACCGGCAGGTAGGCCGCGCCCGCCTTCAGCACGCCCAGCAACGCCACGATCAGATCGACCCCGCGTTCCAGCGCCACCGCCACGACCGACTCCGCGCCCACCCCCCGGCTCAGCAGCGCCCGGGCCAGCCGGTTCGCGCGAACCTCCACCTCGGCGAACGACACCTCCACGCCGTCGCCCGCCACCGCCACCGCAGCCGGATCCCGGTCCACCTGCGCCTCGAACAGCTCCGCCACCGTCCCCGCAAGCGAACCCGCGGGACCGGTGCCCCAGGAGGCCAGCCGCTCCAGGCCGCCCACGTCCAGCACCCCCACGCCGGCCAGCGGCGTTTCAGGAGCCGACTCCAAGGCAGTGACCACGTTCTCCACGACCGTGCGGACCAGCCCGGTCACGGCCCCGGCATCCACCCCGGCGACCGCGTCCACGACCACCGACATCCCGTCGCCGTTGTCCTCGACGATGACCGAGAGGGGGTAGTTGGTCGGTTCCTCGGTGAAGACGACCCTGACTCCGGGCAGCCGGGTGTGGAGTTCGGCGCCGCTGTCCGTGTTGTGCCGGTAGTTGAAGATCGAGGTGAACAGCGGCAGGTCGGCGGGGACGCCGCTCGCGCGCTGGGCGACGGCCAGCGGCGCGTGCTCGTGCGCGAGCAGGTCCGCCAGTTGGCCGCGCATCCCGGCGACGGCCGCCGCCACGTCGGCGTGGCCGAGCCGTACGCGCACCGGCAGCAGGTTCATGAAGGGGCCGGGGGCGCGGTCGGCGCCGGGGCCGGCGTTCATGCGGCCGAACAGCACGGTCCCGAACACCACGTCGTCCCGCCCCGACACCGCGCCGAGCACCCGGGCCCACACCACGTGCATCACGGTCGCCGGGCTCATCCCGAGCCGCCGGGACACCTCGCGCAGGCGGCTCTCCAGCGCCGGGTCGAGGTCGGACGTGGCCCGCTCGGCCCGGCCGCCGGTCTGGGCGTCGCGCAGTCCGAAGGGCGCGGTCGGTTCCTCGACGTCGCCCAGCAAGCCCGCGAAGTACCGCTCGTGCTCTTCGTCGCTCCCCCCGCGCCTGGCCTGCGCGACGAAGGTGCGGAACGGCACCGGCTCGCCCAGCTCACCGCCACGCCCCGCCAGGAACGCCCCCACCTCGTCCAGCAGGATCTCCAGGCCCAGGTGGTCCTGGACGAGGTGGTGCATGCGCACCATGGCCAGCCACCGCTCGGAACCGGGGACGCGGGCGGTGCGGACGTCCAGCAGGGGTGCCCGGCCGAGATCCATGGACGGGTCGGCGGCGGCGATCAGCTGCTCGACCAGGTCACCGCCGGCAGCGTCCAGCTCCACGGTCTCCACGGTCTCCACGGGCAGCGCGGCCCTCCGCCACACCACCTGGACCGGCTCCCGCACTCCCTCCCACACCAGCGACGTACGGAAGACGTCATGGCGGTCGACGACCCGCTGCAACGCCCCGACGACCTCGTCCAGCCGCGCCCGCGACGCGAACTCCAGCACCACCGGACGGGTGTAGACGTCCTGACCGTCGCCCGCCAGCAGGTGGTGGAAGAGCAGCCCCTCCTGCAGCGGCGCGAGGGGATAGACGTCCGCGACGTTCGCCGCCCCGCCCTCGACCCCCGCCACGATCCGGTCGATCTCCGCCTGCGACAGGCTCACCAGCGGCAGCATCTCCGGCGTGATTTCGCTCGCGCCTGAGGGGACGGCGCGGCCGGGTACGGCCATCGGCTCGGCGCCCGTCACCGCCGCCAGCCCGGCCACCGTCGGCGCCTGGAAGAACGCCCGCACCGACACCGTCACGCCGCGCGCCCGCAGCCACTCGACCAGCGACACCACCAGCAGCGAGTGACCGCCCAGCGCGAAGAAGTCGTCCTCCACGCCCACCCGCTCCAGCCCGAGCACGTGCGCGAAGCCCTCGCACAGCAGCTCTTCGCGGGCGTCGGCGGGACCGCGCCCGGCGCCGCCGGACCGCTCGGGGGCAGGCAGGGCGTCGCGGTCGAGCTTGCCGTTGACGGTCACCGGCAACGCGTCCAGCACGACCACCGCCGACGGCACCATGTACTCGGGCAGCCGCCGCGCCGCCTCCCGCCGCACCCGCTCCGGCAGCTCGCCGTCCGTACCGCCGTCCGTACCGCCGGCCGGGACGACGTAGGCGACCAGCCGCTTGTCGCCTGGGGTGTCCTCGCGGGCGACCACCGTGGCGTGGGCGACCTCGGGGTGGGCGGCGATGACGGTCTCGATCTCGCCGGGCTCGATGCGGACGCCGCGGATCTTCACCTGGTCGTCCGTGCGGCCGAGGAACATGATCTGCCCGTCGGCGGTCCACCGGGCCAGGTCGCCCGTGCGGTACATGCGCCCGCCGAAGGGGCAGGCCACGAACCGCTCGGCGGTCAGACCGGGACGGCCGGCGTAGCCGCGGGCGAGCTGCACGCCCGCCAGGTACAGCTCGCCGGTGACGCCCACCGGCGCGGGCCGCAGGAACTCGTCCAGCACGTACACCTGCGTGTTGGCCACGGGCGAGCCGATGCGCACGGGACTGCCGGGGGCGCAGCGCCAGGCGGTGACGTCCACGGTCGCCTCGGTCGGGCCGTACATGTTGTGCAGCTCGACGCCGTCGAGCGCCTGGAAGAAGCGGTCCTGCAGGGCCGCGGGCAGCGTCTCGCCGCCGCACATGACCGTGCGCAGCCGGGTGCCGCGCGTGAGCTCCGGTTCCCGCAGGAACACCTTCAGCAGGGACGGGACGAAGTGCGCGACGCTCACCCCGGCTCGCCGCATCAGCCCGGCGAGGTAGGCGGGGTCGCGGTGCCCGCCGGGACGGGCGACGACGAGGGCGGCGCCCACCATCAGCGGCCAGAACACCTCCCACAGCGACACGTCGAACCCGGTCGGCGTCTTCTGCAGCACCCGATCGTCCCCGGTGAGCCGCAGCCGCTCCTGCATCCAGGCCAGCCGGTTCACCGCCGCCTCGTGCGGGATCACCACGCCCTTGGGGACGCCGGTCGAGCCGGAGGTGTACATGACGTAGGCCGCGTGCGCGGGCAGCGGCTCGCGCCGTTCGCCGGGCCGGAGCGGCTCGCCGGGCAGCTCCGCGAGCCGCGCCCGCAGGACGGGGTCGTCCAGGGCCAGGCAGGGCGCGCCGGCGGGCGCCGGGCCGCCTGAGGTGAGGACGACGTGCGCGCCGGCGTCCCCGGCCATGAACGCCAGCCGCTCGGCGGGATGCCCGGGATCCAGCGGCAGGTACGCCCCGCCCGCCTTCAGCACGCCCAGCAGCGCCACGATCAGGTCGATCCCGCGGTCCATGGCGACCCCGACGACCGTGTCGGGCCCGGCCCCGGTGTCGATGAGCAGCCGGGCGAGCCGGTTCGCCCGCGCGTCCAGCTCGGCGTAGGTGACCTCGCCGTCCTCGCACACCACGGCGACCGCGCCGGGCGTGCGGGCGGCCTGCGCCTCGACGAGCGCGGGCAGCGTCGCGTCCCCGCGCGGCACGGCCGTGTCGTTCCACCCGGTCAGCACCTGGCGGCGCTCCTCGGGGGCGAGGACGTCCACGGCGGACGTGGGCAGCTCGGGGTCGCCGGCCAGGTGCGTGAGTGCGCGCGTCCACCGGTCGGCGAGCCGCTCGGCCGTGCCGGCGTCGAACAGGTCGGCCGCCGCGATCACCACGCCCCGCAGGCCAGCGGGCGCGCCGCGCTCGTCCCGTTCTTCTCGTACGTAGACCTGGAGGTCGAACTTGGCCACCGGCGGGACCGACGTCTCCAGCACCGTGTCCGCGAGCAGCGCGCCGGCCCGCACGCCGGGCAGGTCGAGCCGGGCGTCCTCGGCGCTCTGCAGGGTGAGCATCACTTGGAAGAGCGGGTGCCGCGACAGGGAGCGGGCCGGCGCCAGCTCCTCCACCAGCCGCTCGAACGGCACGTCCTGGTGGGCGTAGGCGCCCAGGCTCGTCTCGCGCACCCGGTCGAGCACCTCGCGGAACGCGGGGTCGCCCGACAGGTCCGTGCGCAGCACGAGCGTGTTGACGAAGAAGCCGACGAGGTCGTCCAGCGCCTCGTCCATGCGGCCGGCGACCGCGACGCCGATGGGGATGTCGCGCCCGGCGCCCAGCCGGTTCAGCAGCACGGCGAGCGCGGCCTGCAACACCATGAACGTGGTCACGCCCGCGTCCCGCGCGAACTCCGCCAGCCGCGCGTGCACCTCGGCCGGCACCCGGTACGCGGTGACGTGCCCCCGGTGGCCGGCGACGGCGGGACGCGGCCGGTCGAACGGCAGCGGCAGCTCCTCGGGCAGGCCGGCGAGCGTCTCCCGCCAGTAGGCGACCTGCCGGGCGAGCAGGCTGCCGGGGTCGTGCTCGTCGCCGAGCAGCCGCCGTTGCCACTGGGCGTAGTCGGCGTACTGGACGGGCAGCGGCTCCCAGCCCGGCGCCCGGCCCTGACGGCGGGCGCCGTAGGCGGTCGACAGGTCGCGGGCCAGCGGCGTCTCGGACCAGGCGTCGCCGGCGATGTGGTGCAGCACCATGACCAGCACCCGCTCGCCCTGGTCCGTCGCGAGCAGCCACGCCTTGATCGGCGGCTCCACGGCCAGGTCGAACGTGTGCCGGTACGCCTTCCGGACCGCTTGGTCCAGCTCAGCGGCCGGCACCTGGACGAGCGGCAGGTCCCAGTCCAGCTCGGCCGGGCTCAGCACCCGCTGGCACGGCTCGCCGTCCTCGACCGCGAACACCGTGCGCAGCACCTCGTGCCGGGCGATGACGTCGAGGAGCGCCGACTCAAGCGCGGGGTGGTCGACGTCGCCGGTCAGCTTGAGCGCGACGGGGATGTTGTAGGTGTCGCTCAGGCCCTCCAGCTGCTGGATGAACCACAGGCGGCGCTGCGCGAACGACAGCGGCAGCCGTTCGGGGCGCTCCTGGGCGGTCAGCGGCGGCCGGGCGGTGTCCGCCTCGTCGAGCCGGGTGGCCAGGGCGGCCACGGTCGGGTGCTCGAAGAGCGTCCTGATGCCGAGGTCCACGTCCAGCAGGCGGCGTACGCGGCTGACGAGGCGCACCGCGAGCAGCGAGTGGCCGCCCAGCGCGAAGAAGTCGTCGTGCACGCCGACCTCGGCCAGGCCCAGCACCTCGGCGAACACCCCGCACAGGAGCTCCTCGCGCAGCGACGCGGGACGGCGGCCGGCGCCCGCGGCGTAGACGGGGGCGGGCAGCGCCTTGCGGTCGAGCTTGCCGTTGATCGTCAGGGGCAGGGCGTCGAGCGTGACGACGGCCGCGGGAACCATGTAGTGCGGCAGCCATTCCGCGGCGTGCCGCCGCAGCCGCTCGCCCAGCTCGGCGGCGTCCTCTCCGGCGGCGTCCTCTCTGGCGGCGTCCGTTATGGCGGCGGGGACCACGTACGCCACCAGCCGCCGGTCACCGGCCACGTCCTCGCGGGCGATCACCGCCGCCTGCGCCACCCCGGGATGGGCGGCGAGCACGCTGCGCACCTCGCCCGGCTCGATGCGGAAGCCGCGGATCTTGATCTGGTCGTCGGCGCGGCCGAGGAACTCCAGCTCCCCTTCGCCGTTCCAGCGCACCAGGTCGCCGGTGCGGTACATGCGCTCCCCCGCGCTGCCGTGCGGGCAGGCGACGAAGCGTTCCGCGGTCAGCCCGGCCAGGCCGGCGTAGCCCCTGGCGACGCCGGTGCCCGCCACGTACAGCTCGCCCGCCACGCCGACCGGCACCGGCTCCAGACCGCCGTCCAGCACGAACACGCGGGTGTTGGCGATGGGCGACCCGATGGGCACCTCGCCGGTCACGGGACGGCACCGCCACACCGCCGCGTCCACCGCGGTCTCCGTCGGACCGTAGGAGTTGAACATCACCCGGTCCGCCGACCAGGTCCGTACCAGCTCGGGCGAGCAGGCCTCGCCGCCGACGTCCACGACCACGCCGGGCGCGATCGACCCCTCGTCCAGGCCGGCCAGCACCACCGGCGGCAGCCACACGTGCGTCACCCGCTCCCCGGCGAGGAACGCCGCCAGGTCGGCGCCGGCCCGGCGGTCCTGCGGCACCACGACCAGGGTCGCGCCCGACACCAGCGGAACCGACCATTCCAGGCAGAACTGGTCGAAGCTCACCGACGCGAACTGCGCCACCCGCGACCCCCGCCGCGCCCCGAACCGTTCCGCCGTCGCGGCGACCGTGTTGGCGAAGCCGCCGTGGGTCACGATCACACCCTTCGGCCGTCCAGTGGAGCCGGAGGTGTGGATGACGTACGCCGGGTGCGCGGGCAGGGGCGGCGCCGCGGGCGGCGGTCCGCCGGGCAGCGCGGCCAGCTCGGCCAGGACGGCGGGATCGTCCAGGACCAGGGTCCGTCCCGGCACGCCCGCCACGCCGGAGGTGGTGATCACAACCGTCGCGGCGGCGTCGTCCAGCATGTACGCGATGCGCTCCGCCGGGTGCCGCGGATCGATCGGCAGGTAGGCGCCGCCCGCCTTCAGCACCGCCAGCAGCGACGTGACCAGCTCGACCCCGCGCTCCAGCACCAGGCCGACCACCGACTCCGGCCCCACCTGCCGGGCGAGCAGCAGCCGGGCCAGCCGGTCCGCCCGCGCGTCCAGCTCCGCGTACGTGACCTCGACGCCGCCCGCCACCACCGCCACCGCGTCCGGGGTCCGCGCCGCCTGCGCCTCGAACCACCGCGCCACCGTCCCGTCGGGGACCGCCGACGCCGTGTCGTTCCAGCCGGTGAGCAGCCGGTCCCACTCGTCGTCGCCCAGCACCCTGACGGCCGACAGCGGCCGCTCCGCGCCGCCGTCCACCGCCTCGGCCAGCGCGCCGGCCAGGTTCCCGACCGTCGTGCGCAGCATGCGGGCGACCGCGTGCGGGTCGATCGGCGGCACGCCCTCGACGAGCAGGTCCAGCGCGTCGCCGTCGTCGTCGACCGACACCGACAGGGGGTAGTTGTCCCATTCCCGCAGCGCGACCACGCGGATGCCCTCGGCCACGCCGGTGCGGTCGCCGGCGGCGTTGTGCCGGTAGTTGAGCAGCGAGGTGAACAGCGGCGTGTCGCCCGCCACGCCGCCGGCCCGCTGCGCGAGGGCCAGGGGGGCGTGCTCGTGCTCCAGCAGCCCGGCCAGCCGGTCGCGCATCGCGGCCACGGCCGACACCACGCCGGTGCCGTCCACTTGGGCCCGTACCGGGAGGGTGTTGATGAACGGTCCTGGCACCCGGTCGGCGTCGGCGCCCGCGTTCATCCGGCCGAACAGCACCGTGCCGAACACCACGTCGTCCCGCCCGGCCACGGCCGCGAGCACGCGCGCCCAGGCCAGGTGCAGGACGGTCGCCGGGCTGGTGCCGAGCGCCCGCGCCACCCGGCGCAGCCGGGCGGTGACGTCGGGGGCGAGGCCCAGCCTGGCCCGTCGCGTGGCGGTGTGGTGGCCGCGCACGTCGAGCACCCCGTACGGCGCGGTCGGCTCGTCCACGTCGCCCAGCAGCTCGGCGAAGAACCGCTCGTGCTCCGCCTCGCCGTCGGCGCCGCGCGCCTGCGCGACGAAGCCGCGGAACGGCGGCGGCGCGGCCAGCTCGTCCCCGTGTCCGGCGAGGAAGGCGCGCACCTCGTCGAGAACGAGTTCCTGCCCGGCGTGGTCCTGGACGAGGTGGTGCACGCGGATGAGGCCGAGCCACCGCTGCCCGTCCTGGGCGGCGTGCACGTCGATGAGCGGGGCCCGCCCGAGGTCCATGGACAGGCCGGCGGCCTCGATGAGCCGCTCGACGGGGTCGCCCGCGCCGAGTTCGACGGTGTGGACGCGGAGGCCGGCGTGCCGCCGGACCACCTGGACCGGCTCGTCCAGGCCCTCCCACGCCACCGAGGTGCGCAGGATGTCGTGCCGGTCGATGACGTGCTGGAGCGCCTCGGTGAAGGCGTCCAGCCTGGCCCTGCCGTCGAACTCCAGGACCGTCACCAGCACGTACGCGTCCGCGCCGGTCCCGGCGAGCAGGTGGTGGAAGAGGATGCCCTCCTGCAGCGGCGCGAGCGGGTAGACGTCGGCGACGTTGGCGGCGCCGCCCGGCACCCCGGTCACGATCCGGTCGATCTCCGCCTGCGACAGCTCGACCAGGGGCAGCATTTCGGGGGTGATCCTGGTGGCGCCCTCGGGGACGGCGGCGGGCGGCGCCTCCGCCTGCTCGGCGCCCGCCGCCACGGCCAGCCCTGCCACGGTCGGCGTCTGGAACAGCGCGCGTACGGGGACGCGCAGGCCGTGCTCGCGCAGCCACTCCACCAGCGAGACGACCAGCAGCGAGTGGCCGCCCAGCGCGAAGAAGTCCTCGTCGACGCCCACCCGGTCGAGGCCGAGCACGTGCGCGAAGCCGGCGCACAGCAGCTCCTCGCGCGGGCCGGACGGGCCGCGGCCCGCGCCGGCGGCGTACTGGGGGGCCGGCAGCGCCCTGCGGTCCAGCTTGCCGTTGACCGTGACCGGCAGCGCGTCCAGGACGACCACCGCCGACGGCACCATGTAGTCGGGCAGCCGCCGCCCGGCCCAGCTCCGCACCTCGTCCGGCCCGGCCTCGGCGCCGACCACGTACGCGACCAGCCGCGCCCCGCCCTGCTCCTGGCGGGCGACCACCGCGGCCTGCGCCACCTGCGGGTGCGCCGCGATCACGGCCTGCACCTCGCCAGGCTCGACGCGCATCCCGCGGATCTTCACCTGGTCGTCGGCCCGGCCCACGAACTCCAGTTGCCCGTCGGGCCGCCAACGGGCCCGGTCGCCGGTGCGGTACATGCGCTCGCCCGGCTCGCCGTAAGGGCAGGCCATGAACCGTTCGGCGGTCAGGCCAGGCTGTCCCGCGTAGCCGCGGGCGAGCTGCACCCCGGCCAGGTACAGCTCGCCCGCCACCCCGACCGGGACCGGCCGCAGGGAGGCGTCCAGCACGTAGGCGCGGGTGTTGGCGACCGGGGCGCCGATCGCGACCGGGGCGTCGTTGCGGCATCGCCAGGCGGTGACGTCCACCGACGCCTCGGTGGGGCCGTACAGGTTGTGCAGCTCCGCCCCGCCCAGCACGTCGAAGAAGCGCTCCTGCAACGGCTGCGGCAGCGCCTCGCCCGAGCACACCACCCAGCGCAGCCCGTCGCAGGCCGCCGCCGAGGGCTGCCGCAGGAACACCTCCAGCATCGACGGCACGAAGTGCGCGACGCTCACCCGGGCGTCCCTGATCAGCTGCGCCAGGTACGCCGGGTCCCGGTGCCCGCCCGGCCTGGCCACGACCAGCGTGGCGCCGGTCACCAGCGGCCAGAAGAACTCCCAGACCGACACGTCGAAGCCGTACGGCGTCTTCTGCAGCACCCGGTCGCCGGGCTCCAGCGGCAGCCGCCGCTGCATCCAGGCCAGCCGGTTCACCACGCCGGCGTGCGGCACCACGACGCCCTTCGGCCGTCCCGTCGATCCGGAGGTGAAGATCACGTAAGCGGCCTGGCCGGGCCGCACGACGCCGCCCAGCGGCTCCCCGACCGGCAGGTCGTCCACCTGCAGCACGTCGCCGCGCACCGGCTCGCCCGGCGGCAGGTCGTCCGCCCGCAGCGCGGTCACGCCGTCCGGCACGAGCGCGACGGTGGCGGCCGAGCAGACCATCACCCGCGCCCCCGCGTCGGCCAGCATCGAGGCCACCCGCTCAGGCGGGAGCTCCACCTCGACCGGCAGGTAGGCCGCGCCCGCCTTCAGCACGCCCAGCAGCGCCACCACGAGATCGACGCCGCGTTCCATGACGACGCCCACCACCGACTCGGCGGTCACGCCCTCGGCCGCCAGCGCCCCCGCGAGCCGTCCGGCTCGTTCGTCCAGCTCCGCGTAGGTGACCTCGGCGCCTTCATACACCACCGCGACCGCGTCGGGGGTGCGCGCCGCCTGCGCCTCCACCAGCCCGATCAGGGAGGTGCCCGGTACGGGCGCGTCGGTCGCGTTCCACGCCCACACCACCTGGTCCCACTCGTCGGCGGCCAGCACGTCCACCTCGGACAGGCGGGCAGAGACGTCCCTGACGAGCGTGTCGAGCAGCCGCACCCAGCGCTCCGCGACCCGCTCGGCGCTGTCGCGGTCGAACAGGTCCGCCGCCGCGATGACGTACCCCCGCAGCCCGGCCGGCTCGCCCGCCTCGTCGAACACCTCGGCCGCCGCCACGTCGAGGTCGAACTTGGCGGGCGCCGTGGCAGGGGAGATCTCCCTGGCCGTCACCCCGGGCAGGTGCAGCGGCACGCCGGTGTCGTTCTGCAGCGTGAGCATGACCTGGAACAGCGGGTGGCGGGCGAGCGACCGGGCCGGGGCGAGCTCCTCCACCAGGCGTTCGAACGGCACGTCCTGATGGGAGTGGGCGTCGAGCCCGGTCTCCCTGACGCGGCCCAGCACCTCGCGGAAGGTGGGGTCGCCGGACAGGTCGGTGCGCAGCACGAGCGTGTTGACGAAGAACCCGATCAGGTCGCTCAGCGCCTCGTCGGTGCGTCCAGCGGTGGGCGTGCCGATCGGGATGTCGGTGCCCGCGCCGAGCTTGGCCAGCAGCACCGCGAGCGCGGCCTGCAACACCATGAACGTGGTCGCGCCCTCGGCCCTGGCCACCTCGACCAGCCGCGCGTGCACCTCGGCCGGCACCTCGACCGGCACCCCATGCCCCCGGTAACCCGGCACCGCCGGACGCGGCCGGTCCACCGGCAACGCCAGCTCCTCCGGGACGCCCTCAAGCGCCCCCCGCCAGAACCCGATCTGCCGCGACAACACACTGCCCGGATCGTTCTCCGCGCCCAGCAGCTCCCGCTGCCACAGGGCGTAGTCGGCGTACTGCACCGGCAGCGGCTGCCATTGCGGCACGCGGCTCCGGCACCTGGCGGCGTAGGCGAGGGACAGATCGTTCGCGAGCGGCCTCATCGACATGCCGTCGGCGGCGATGTGATGCGTCACGACCGTCAGCACCTGCTCATCCGGGCCGGTGACGAACAGCCACGCCGCGATCGGCACCTCGGACGCCAGATCGAAGGTGTGCGCGAACGCCCGCGCCACCTCACCCTGAACCTCCTCCGGCGCGACCTCGACGACCTGCAACTCCCACTCCAGCTCGTCCATGCCCAGAACGCGCTGGTACGGCTCACCGTTCACGGTCGGGAACACCGTGCGCAGCACCTCATGCCGGCCGATCACATCCCGCAACGCCGCACCCAGCGCGTATCGATCCACCTCACCGCTCAGACGCAGCGACGTCGGAATGTTGTACGTCGCACTCGGCCCCTCCAACTGCTGAATGAACCACAACCGGCGCTGCGCGAACGACAACGGCACCCGCTCAGGCCGCTCCCACGCCATCAGCGCAGGCCGAGCCTCACCCGCCTCCGCCAACCGCTCCGAAAGCGCGGCCACCGTGGACGCCTCGAAAAGCGTCCGGATCTCCACCTCCACGCCCAGCACCGCGCGCACCCGGCTCACCAGCCGCACCGCCAGCAGCGAGTGCCCGCCCAGCGCGAAGAAGTCGTCATCCACCCCCACGCCGGACACACCCAGCACCTCGGCGAACAACCCGCACAACACCACCTCCTGCTCAGTGGCGGGCTCACGACCAGCGACCGCGACATGCTCGGGCGCGGGCAACGCCCGCCGGTCCAGCTTCCCGTTGGCGGTCAACGGCAGCGCGGGCAGCACCACCACGGCCGAGGGCACCATGTACTCCGGCAGCCGCTGCCCGGCCCAAGCCCGCACCTGGTCCGGCTCGGCATCGGCCCCCACCACGTAGGCGACCAGCCGCACCTCGCCCGCATCGTCCCCGCGCGCGATCACCGCCGCCTGCTGCACCAGCGGATGCGCGGCCAGCACGCTCTCCACCTCGCCGGGTTCGATGCGGTAGCCGAGGATCTTCACCTGCTCGTCGGCCCGTCCGAGGAACTCCAGCACCCCATCGGCCCGCCACCGCGCCACGTCCCCGGTCCGGTACATCCGCCCACCGAACGGACACGCGACGAACCGCACGGCGGTCAGCCCAGGACGGCCCACGTAGCCTCGGGCGACCTGGTCGCCGGCGACGTAAAGCTCCCCCGCCACGCCGGCCGGCACCGGCTCCAACCTGCTGTCCAGCACGAACAGCCGCGTCCCCGGCGACGGACGGCCCACCGGCACCCGGTCCTCGACCTCGTCGCCTGCCCGCACCTCGAAGGTGCAGCAGCCCACCACCGTCTCCGTCGGCCCGTATTCGTTGACCACCACCGCGTTCGGCGCCCGTTCCAGCAGCCGGCGGACGTCCGCGCCGCCCAGCGCCTCGCCCCCCACGACCCAGGTCCTGGAGGCTCCGGCGAGCACCTCCGCCGAGGCCAGCTCACCGAGCAACGCCAGGTGACCCGGCACCACCTTCACCAGCCCGAAGGCGCTTTCGCCGAGCAGGGCGGCCAGCCCCTCCGCGCCGCCTTCGACGCTCATCCGCACCGGAGCCCCGGCCACCAGCGGCACCCACACACTCGTCACCGTCAGGTCGAACCCCAGCGACGAATGCACCGGAGCCCCACCATCCGTCTCATACGCCCGCACCGCCCAGCCCACATAAGTGGCCAGACCGCCATGCGTGACCGCCACACCCTTCGGCTTACCGGACGAGCCGGAGGTGTACATGACATAGGCCAACGCGTCCGGAAGCGCCGCCACCTCAAGCGGAGACTCCTCCTGCATCGACAGCTGTACCCGCACCAGCGCGTCATCGAGGGCGACCATCCGCACCCGACCGGCCGGCAGCTCATCCAGCACCTCACTCACACCCAGCACCAACACCGCACGACTGTCAGCCAGCATGAACCCGATCCGCTCAGCAGGCTGAACCGGATCAACCGGCAAAAACGCACCCCCGGCCTTCCACACCGCCAGCATCGCCACAACAGCATCCACCCCACGCGGCAGACACAAACCCACCACCGACTCACGCCCAACACCCTGCGCCACCAGGAAACGCGCCAACCGATTCGCCCGCGACTCCACCTCACCGAACGACAGCGACTCACCCCCACACACCACCGCCACCGCACCCGGCACCTCACCAGCCCGCACCCCGAACCACTCCACCACCGACCCACCCACCGAACCAGCCTCGGCCCCGCTCCACTCCTCCACGACCTGCCGCCGTTCCTCCTCGTCCAGGAGGCCGGCCCGGCTGATGGTGTCGGCGGGTTCGGCGGTGGCCAGCCAGCGCACGATGGTGCGGAAGCGGCGGGAGATGTCCGCGGCGGGCGCGACGCCGTCGGCGTCCCGGTTGGCGTCGATCTTGATGTCGATGTCGTCGGAGCCGGCGTAGACGCTGATCCGGGTGCCGTTGATGGGCCCGGTGGACAGGTTGTGCGACTCGGCGGTGCACTCGCCGAACCTGACGGGGTGGTCGAAGGAGGCGAAGTTCACCTCGACGGGGCAGAGGGCCTCGCGGTTGACGAGCTTGAGGTCGCGCAGGATCTCCTCGTACCGGTAGCGCTGGTGGCGCAGGCCGTCGCGGACGGCGCGGGTGGTCTGCCGTACGACGTCCTGGATGGTGGTCTGCGGGCCCATCTGGACGCGGATGGGGGCGAGGTTGGCCTTCATGCCGGGGATGGCGCGCTCGCGCGGGCCCGCCCCGAGCACGGCCACGCCGATGACGACGTCGCGGTCGCCGGTCAGGCAGTGCTGGTAGAGGGCGGCGGCGGAGATCATGAGGCCGGCGAGGCTGGTGCCCATGCGGCGGGCGGTGGCCTTGAGCGCCGCGGCCTGCTCCTGGTCGATGCCGGCGAAGCAGCCTTCCGGCGGGTTCGGCAGGTTCCTGGCGCCGTGGCCGGAGTGCGGGGAGCCGCCGGGCCTGGTGGTCTCGGGGAGGTCGGCCAGCGCGTTCAGCCAGTAGTCGCGGTCGCGCGCGTAGTCGGCGGAGTCGCGGTAGGCGCGTTCCGCGTCGATGAGCGCGTGGACGGACTCCGGGCCGTCACCCGTCGACGGGCGGCCCTCCAGGAGGGCGGTGTAGATCTCGGCGGTGCGGGCGGCGATCATCGCGCCGCCGTGGCCGTCCATGACGATGTGGTGGCTGCGCTCGTACAGGTAGTGGCGGTCGGGCGCGAGGACGAGCACGGCGAAGCTGAACAGCCAGCCCGCGCGCAGGTCGCCGTTGCGCCGCACGTCCGCCTGCATCCAGCGCAGGGCGGCGGCTTCCGGATCGGGCTCGGCGCTGACGTCCACGAGCTGGACGGCGTAGTCGCGGCTGTCGTCGACGTACTGCAGCGGCACGCCGTCGATCTCGCGGAAGCGCACGCGGAAGCCGTCGATCTCGTCGAGCATGCGGCGCACGGCCTCGAGGAGCAGGCCCGCGTCCAGCTCGCCGCGCAGGTCCAGGTATTCGGCGATGTTGTAGACCGGATTCTCGGGGGCGAGCTGCTGGGCATACCAGATGCCGAGCTGACCCGCCATCAGTTCCCGGAATTCAGGCATGCCGTGAAACACCCCATTCGGATTCGCAGCGCAATGCAAAGGGATTCAAAAAAGCGCCCGGACCGTGCGCATCGGGCGGCGGCGTACTGCTCGGCGTCGCGCGGCCGGACTCCGGCCGCGCGAACGGGGCGAGCCTACTTTCCTTCCATGGCGGCGATCAGGCTCTTCGGCCGCATATCGGTCCAGGACTTCTCGATGTAGGCCAGGCACTCCTCGCGGCTCGCCTTACCGAAAACGGAGGTCCAGCCCTCTGGCACATCGATGAAAACGGGCCACAACGAGTGCTGCCCCTCGTCGTTCACCAGAACCAGGAATTCGGCGTCCGGATCGTCGAACGGATTCGTCACCACACGGTCCTTTCTCTGCTGGATCGTCATTCGTAGTAAAGGGAGCCGTTCGGCGGGCGCGCAACAGTGCGGTGACCGCTCAACCGCGTTTCCGCGTCAGTTGAACACCGCGGGAGCGGGCCCGCCGGGGGCGAAGGTCACCGGCAGCCGCTCGGGCCCGTTCACCACGATGGAGCTGAGCATCGTCGGCTCGCCGTCGGGCTCCACGCGCAGGGAGCGGCCGACAATCTCCTCGTAGAGCAGCCGCAGCTCCATCCGGGCGAGCACGCTGCCGAGGCAGAAGTGCTCGCCGAAGCCGAGCGCCAGATGCCTGTTCGGCTGGCGGCGCACGTCGAAGCGGTCAGGGTCGTCGAAGACGGACTCGTCCCTGTTGGCCGACGGCAGCCACAGCGTCACCCGGTCGCCCGCCTCGACGCGGTGGCCGCGGATCTCCACGGGCCTGGTGGCGGTGCGCATGATGTGGGTGGCGGTGGAGGTCCAGCGCAGGATCTCCTCGACCGCGCCGGGCAGCAGGCCGGGGTCGTCCTGGAGCAGCCGCCACTGGGCCGGGTGGCGCATGAGGGCGAGCATCCCGCCCGAGGCGGCGATCCTGGTGTTCTCGGTGCCGCCGACCAGCAGGTTGTCGCAGTTAAGTATGACGTCGTCCGGGCTGAGCGGAGCGCCTTCGACGGTGGCCGTGGCGAGCACGCTGACCAGGTCGTCGCCGGGGTCCTTGGCCTTCTCCGCCGCCAGCGTCTCGAAGTAGCCCATGATCTCGAGGTGGGCGAAGCGCCGCGCCATCGGGTCGCCGGCGCCGAACGCCTGGCTGGTCAGGGTGAAGAGCCGCTCCCACTCCCCGGCCGGCACGCCCATCATCTTGCAGATCACGTACAGCGGGACGCGGGCCGCGACGTCGGCGACGAAGTCGCAGCGACCGCGCTCGACGGCCTGGTCGACGACCCGCCCGGTGACCTCGCGCATCTCGCCTTCCATGCTGCGCACGGAGCGGACCGCGAACCACTCGTCGACCAGCCTCCTGAGGTCGCGGTGGCGCGGCGGGTCGGTCAGCGCGAGCGTCCGCCCGCCGCCCGGGTCGGCGCCGTGGTCGGCGGGCCGCAGCAGGATTCCGCGGGCCGAGCTGAACGTCTCGGCGTCGCGATAGGCGGCGCGCACGTCCGCGTACGCGGTCAGCGCCCAGAAACCGGGAAGCTCCGTCGGCTCGTGCCAATAAACGGGCGCGTTGGCGCGCAGCCACCGCCACTGCACATAGGGATCGCCCGTCGCGTAGAGTTCGGGGTCCACCAGATTGATCCGCGGCGTACCGTCGGGCATTCGATTACCTCACCGTATTCAGAAATGGCCGCGTGAAAGCACGCTCAATTCAGCGGAATGCGCGGCGCCGGGGTCAAGGTTTTCCGCCGGGGGGTGGCCAACCGACGCCCGGCGGCAGTTGAACGGCCGCCGGTCCGCGCATTGCCGGGCCGCTCCCCCGCTGCCATAGTGAGCGTTCGACCGGGGCCTTTCGCCGTCATGCGGCGTGGTGAATACGAAGAGCGCGGACGGATCATGCCTTTTGTTCAAGCCAACGGAATCCGACTCGCCTACGAGCGCTCCGGCAAGGGAGAGCCCGTACTGATGATCATGGGGTCGTCGGCGGCCGGGCGCGTCTGGACGACGTACCAGACGCCGGCGCTGCAACGGGCGGGCTACGAGACGATCGTCTTCGACAACCGGGGCATCCCGCCGTCCGACGTGCCGCCGGGCAGGTACGCGCTGGCCGACATGGTCGCCGACACCGTGGGCCTGATCGAGGCGCTGGCGCTCGGCCCGTGCCGGATCGTCGGGACGTCTCTGGGCGCGATGATCGCCCAGGAGGTGGCGATCGACCGGCCCGACCTGGTCAGGTGCGCTGCGCTGATCGCGACGCGCGGGCGCGAGGACGTGTTCAGGCGCGCTCTGGCCGTCGCCGACCACGCGCTGCTGGACAGCGGCGTCACGGTGCCGCCCGGCTACGCGGCGACCCGGTCGGTGATGGAGATGCTCTCGCCCGCGACGCTCAGGAACGACGCCGCGGTCTCCTCGTGGCTGGAGATCTTCGAGCTGGCCGGCGGCGCGGGCGGTGGCGGGCAGGCGTGGGTGGACCCGGTCGGCGACCGCAGGGACCGGCTCCGCTCGATCACCGCGCCCTGCCGGGTGATCGCCTTCACCGACGACCTCATCTGCCCGCCGCACCTGTGCGCGGAGGTGGCCGACGGCATCCCGGACTGCGACTACGTGGAGATCCGCGACTGCGGCCACATGGGCTATCTGGAGCGCCCCGAGGAGGTCAATCTCGCGCTCATCGAGTTTCTCGACAAGCACTGACCCGATCTCCTGCCGAAAGCGAGGGACACGGCCGTGGCCACTGTGGGCGGTCCGGAAATGATGGCCAAGGTGTCGTTCGACGACGACTCGATCACCCGACAGCGGGTCAGGCCGGGGACCGTGCGGCGCATCGTCCCGTACGTCAGGCGCTACCGCAGGCCGCTGGCGATGCTGCTGACGAGCACGATGCTCACGGCGGCCATCACGGCGGCGACCCCGCTGCTGCTGAAGATGATCATCGATGACGGCATCGTGCCGGGCCGGCCCGGGGTGGTGCTGACGCTGTCCCTGGCGATCGTCGGGCTGGCGCTGCTGGAGTCGCTCTCGCTGTACGCCGAGGCCCGCTCGTCCGGCCAGGTCGGCGAGGGCCTGGTCTACGACCTGCGCTCGGAGGTCTTCGCCCGCGTGCAGCGGCAGCCGGTCGCGTTCTTCACCCGCACCCAGACCGGGGCGCTGGTGAGCCGCGTCAACACCGACGTGATGGGCGCCAGGCAGGCGGTCACCTCGCTGCTGACCCGCGCGACCTCCGGGGTCATCACGCTCGTCATCGTGATCGGCACGATGCTCTACCTGTCGTGGCAGATCACGCTCGCCGCGCTGGTGATGATCCCGTTCTTCCTGCTGCCCGCCAAGCTCGTCGGGCGCCGCCTGCAGCGGCTGGCCAGGGAGGAGATGAACGTCGACGCGGAGCTGAGCTCGCTGACGAACGAGCGCTTCAACGTGGCGGGCGCGCTGCTGGCCAAGCTGTACGGGCGGCCCGCAGAGGAGGAGGCGCTGTTCGCGAGGAAGGCGGGCCGCGTCAGGGACGTCGGCGTGCTGAGCGTCGTCTACGGCCAGCTGTTCCACATCGTGGTCACCGCGCTCACCGCGCTCACCACGGCCCTGGTGTACGGCGTCGGCGGCGGCCTGGTCATCGGCGGCGGGCTGGAGATCGGCACGCTCGTCGCCATGGTCGCGCTGCTGTTCCGCCTGTACGGGCCGATCAACCAGCTGTCGAGCCTGCAGGTGGACGCGCTCACGGCGCTGGTCAGCTTCGACCGCATCTTCGAGGTGCTGGACCTCGAACCGCTGGTCGCGGACCGCAAGGGAGCACGGCCGCTGCCGGCGGCGAGCGGGGGCGCCCCCCTGGACATCGTGTTCGACGAGGTCTCCTTCCGCTACCCGGCCGCCGCGGAGGTCTCGCTGGCCTCGCTGGAGCCCCCGGCCCTGCGCCGGAACGGCGGGGAGGAGAGCCTGGTGCTGTCCGGCCTGAGCTTCACCGCCCCCGCGGGCGGGCTGACGGCCCTGGTGGGGCCCTCCGGGGCGGGCAAGACCACGATCACCCAGCTCGTGCCCCGCCTGTACGACGTCACGGAAGGGGCCGTGCGCATCGGCGGCCACGACGTACGGGACCTGACCTTGGCCTCGCTGCGCGAGGCGGTCGGCGTCGTCACCCAGGACGCGCACATGTTCCACGACACCATCCGCGCGAACCTGCTCTACGCCCGCCCGGACGCGACGGAGAAGGAGCTGGTCGAGGCGTGCGAGGCGGCGCTGATCTGGGAGGTCGTGGCGAGCCTGCCCGACGGCCTGGACACCGTGCTCGGCGACCGCGGCTACCGGCTGTCGGGCGGCGAGAAGCAGCGCCTCGCCCTGGCCAGGCTGCTGCTCAAGTCGCCGCCGATCGTCGTGCTCGACGAGGCCACCGCGCACCTGGACTCGGAGTCGGAGGCCGCGATCCAGCGCGCGCTCAAGAGCGCGCTGGCCGGGCGGACCTCGCTGGTGATCGCGCACCGGCTGTCCACGGTCAGGGAGGCCGACCAGATCCTGGTCGTCGAGGCGGGCCGGATCAGGGAGAGCGGCCGCCACGAGGAGCTGCTGGCCGCCGGCGGGCTCTACGCGCACCTCTACCGCACGCAGTTCGCCGGGCCGGCGGTGAACGCCGCGCCCCGGCCCGAGCCGGCCTGACCGGCTCGTCCACACCGAACACCGATGGGAGCGCACTGTCATGACGGCAACCGAGCAAGAGATCCTCGACGGGCTGGGGCGGATCATCGAGGAGGTCACCGGCGTCCCCGCGGCGGAGGTCGCGCCCGAGCGGAGCTTCGTGGACGACCTGGACATCGACTCGCTGTCCATGGTGGAGGTGGCGCTGGCGGCGCAGGAGGAGTTCGGGGTGGAGATCCCGGACGATCGCCTCAAGGAGCTGCGCACGGTCAAGGACGCCGTCGCCTTCATCCGGGGGTAGGGACCGGTGCTGGACGATCTCGACAGGGTGCGCGTGCCCGACGCGCGCGACCCGCGTACCCGGCTGGAGTCGTTCTTCGACGACTCCAGCCTGTGCCTGCTGGGGCCCGCGGACGGCAGCGGCGTGCTGGCCGGTGTGGGCCGCGTCCACGGCACGCCCGTCGTGGCCTTCGCCAGCGACCCCAGGATCCAGGGCGGCGCGATGGGCGCCGAGGGGTGCGAGCGGATCGTGCGCGCCTACGACCGCGCCCTGCACGACCGGGTGCCCGTCGTGGGGCTGTGGCAGTCCGGCGGCGCCCGCCTGGCCGAGGGCGTCGGCTCGCTGCACGCGGTCGGGCTGGTGTTCGCGGCGATGACGCGGGCCTCGGGGGTCGTGCCGCAGCTCTCGGCGGTGTTCGGGCCCGCGGCGGGCGGCGCCGCGTACGGGCCGGCGCTGACCGACGTCGTCATCCTGTCGGGCCAGGGCCGCATCTTCGTCACCGGCCCCGACGTGGTGCGCTCGGTGACCGGCGAGGACGTCGACATGGCCGGGCTCGGCGGCCCCGACGTGCACGGGCGGCGCAGCGGCGTCGCGCACGTGGTCACCACGACGGACGCGCAGGCGGTCGCCGCGGCGCGGCGCCTGGCCGCCCTGCTCGGGCACCAGGGGTGCGCGCGCATGCCGGAGACCGCGGGGACGGACTTCGCCGCGCTGCTTCCCGACAACCCCAAGCGTGCGTACGACGTGCATCCGCTGCTCGACGGCCTGCTGGACGAGCCGGGCGCCGAGCTGCACCCGCGCTGGGCCCCGAACGTGGTCACCGCGCTCGGCCGGCTCGGCGAGCGCACGGTCGGCGTGGTGGCCAACAACCCGATCAGGCTGGGCGGCTGCCTGGACGCCGCGTCAGCCGAGAAGGCCGCCAGGTTCGTGCGGATGTGCGACGCCTTCGGGGTGCCGCTGGTGGTCGTGGTGGACGTCCCCGGCTACCTGCCCGGCGTCAAGCAGGAGTGGGACGGCGTCGTCCGGCGGGGCGCGAAACTGCTGCACGCCTTCGCCGAGGCCAGCGTCCCCCGGGTGACGCTGATGGTGGGCAAGGCGTACGGCGGGGCGTACATCGCGATGAACTCCCGCGCCCTGGGCGCCACCCGGGTCCTCGCCTGGCCGACGGCGCGGATGGCGGTCATGGGCGCGGTCTCGGCGGTGCGCATCCTGCACCGCCAGGCCCTGGCCGCCGCGCCGGAGCAGGAGCGCCCGCTGCTCGAGGCGGCCCTGGCCGCCGAGCACGAGAAGGAGACCGGCAGTCTCGACGCGGCCGTGCGGCTCGGCGTGGTGGACGAGGTCATCGACCCGGCGAAGAGCCGCGAGGCCATCGCCAAGGTGATCGCCGAGGCCGCACCACGCCGGGGGCACCACGCCAACATCCCGCTCTAACGGCCGGTGGGGGCCAGGACGAAGAACCTGCCCTGCCACAGCAGGTGGAGCTCCTTGCGCAGGTCGTCGCTCACCCCGGCGTCACCGGCCAGCGACTCCAGGGTCCGCTTCCCGTCGGCCGCCTCCAGCACCGCGAAGGCGGCGGGCGAGATCTCCGCGCGCGGCCCGTTCGTGTAGTCGAGGAAGATCTCGTGCACGACGTCGCGGTGCCCGGCCGGCGTGGTGCGGACCCGCTTGACGAGCCTGGTCACCGGGCGGTGCCTGGGCACCAGGCCGTCGAGGCCCAGCCAGTGGCCCCACCGCCGCCTGATCAGGAAGTCCTCGATCACCAGGTAGTCCAGCTCGGTGGTGAGGAAGCAGGTCACGGCGTCCTGCACGGTCTGCACGATCGGCTCGGCGTTGTTGTTGAACGAGGTGTTCAGCAGCACGGGGGTGCCGGTCAGCTCGCCGAAGCGCCGGACGAGCCGGTGGAAACGCTCGTTTGCCTCCTGGGTGACGATCTGCAGCCGGGCGCTGCCGTCCACGTGGGTGACCGCGCCGAGCTCCGCCCTGCGTTCCTCGCGCACCTGGACGACGAACGACATGAAGTCGTAGTTGGCGCGCGTGGGCGGCAGCTCGAAGTAGGCGCCGGCGGCCTCCTCCGTCACCACCGGCGCGAACGGCCGGTAGCCCTCCCGCTTCTTCACCATCGAGTTGATGCGGTGCTTGTTCTCGCCCGGCCGGGCGTCGGCGAGGATGCTGCGGTTGCCGAGCGCCCGCGGCCCGAACTCGGAGCGGCCCTGCGCCCAGCCCAGCACGGCGCCGCCGGCCAGCAGCTCGGCGGCGCACTCCACGATGTCGGCGGGCCGCTCGAACAGGACGAGGTCGCCCCACGAGGCCAGCTCGCGCTGGACGTCCTCCTGGTCGCCGAGCGCGGGCCCGAGGCTCGCGCTGAACAGCCGCGACCGGCGCGCGGGCGCCTCGCCGAGCTGCGTGGCGGCGGCGAGCGCGGCGCCCTCGGCGGCGCCGGCGTCGTGCGCGGCGGGGTGGATGAAGACCTCGTCGAACTTTCCCGAGCGCAGGATCACGCCGTTGAGGCTGCTGTTGTGCGCGACGCCGCCGACGAAGCACAGCTTCGTCAGCCCGGTGTAGTCGGCCCAGTAGCCGAGCACGTGCATGGCGATCCGCTCCAGCGTGCGCTGCACGCCGGCCGCGAAGTCCATGTGCTCGCGGGTGAAGTCCTGGCCCTTTCTGCGCGGGACGAAGCCGTTGACGAAGAACGCGCCGGTGATCGGCCGCAGTTCGAAGTCGCCGCCGCTCTTCAACGTGTAGAGGGAGTCGAAGATGTCGCGGTGGACGTTCGCGTCGCCGTACGGCGCGAGCCCCATGACTTTGTACTCGTCGCCCATCCGGTAACCGAGCAGATGGGTCGCCGCCTCGTAGAACTGCCCGAGCGACTTGTCGATGCCGTACGTCGCGAGCGGCTCCAGCCCGCCGCGCCCGCCGCGGAACACGGTCGTCGAATGCATTTCGCCGCGGCCGTCCATGACGACGACGAGCGCGTCCTTCATTCCCGAGCGCAGGAAACAGGACGCGGCGTGCGACACATGGTGTTCCGCGTACACCAGCCGCTCGGCCGGGAGTTCGATGCCGAATTCCGCGCCGAGCTGGTCGGTGATGAGTTCCCGCGAATAGCGG
The DNA here is from genome assembly GCF_040676845.1 of Nonomuraea sp. NPDC049504. NCBI lineage: Bacteria > Bacillati > Actinomycetota > Actinomycetes > Streptosporangiales > Streptosporangiaceae > Nonomuraea > Nonomuraea sp. NPDC049504. The sequence continues at coordinate 83,355 of NZ_JBFAPT010000033.1, read as the reverse complement.
ATGGGCGCTTCCGGGTGCTGGAGATACAGCTCGTGCAGTGCCCGGTCGACGAAGATCTCCTGGAAATAGTGCCCGACGGCGTCGATCTGCGACGGCGTCACACCGGCCAGGTCAAGGCAGGCGCGAATCGCCTCGGTCGGAAATTTGGTGGTCTTCTTGATGCGGTTGAACCGCTCCTCCTCCACCGCCGCGATGGTTTTGCCGTCCCGGATCAGGCAGGCTGCCGCGTCGTGGAAGAAATCGTCGTTCATGCGGGACGCGAGATCGACGTCCCCGTCGGAAAAGTTTCCACTGAGCCCCAGTACCAGCATGCCCGTCACGGTAACCGTTGTTTCCCGCCGTGTCGCCGGACGACATCTCCGGCCGGCACACCTCGGTGAAAGGGCATTCAGCGGCCGCCCGGAGCCTATTTTCGGAGGGCGGCGCGTTCAACCGCCTCCGCACCCCGGTTGAACGCAGACGGACGGCGGGCGACCCGGATAGAGTCGGCGCCCGGCAATCAATGCGGCGTCACTCCGAGAATGGGTTTCCCCGTGTTTCCCACGCACATGCTGCTGCTGGATCTCGCGCTCGTCGTGGTGCTGGCGAAGGTCATGGGCGGGCTCGCCCGCCGGCTCGGCCAGCCCGCCGTCGTGGGCGAGATCGTGGCCGGTGTCCTGCTCGGCCCCACCTTGCTCAGCCCCGCCGTCACGGCCGTGATCTTCCCCGTCGAGGTGCGGCCGGTGCTGAGCGCGCTGGCCGGGGTCGGGGTGGCGCTGTTCATGTTCGTCGTCGGCACCGAGCTGGACGTGGGCGCGCTGCGGGGCGGCGGCCGGGTGACCGTGTGGACCTCGCTGTTCGCCACGGCGGTGCCGCTGGCGCTGGGCGCGCTGCTGGCCGCGACGCTGCTCGCGGGGCACCAGAGGGGGTCGGCCGCCGGGTTCGTGCTGTTCTTCGCGGTGGCGATGTCGGTGACCGCGTTCCCCGTCCTCGCGCGGATCATCGCCGACCGCGGGCTCACCGGCACCCGCATGGGCTCGACCGCGCTGACCTGCGCGGCCGTCTGCGACGTGCTGGCCTGGGCGCTGCTCGCGCTGGTGGTCGCGCTCGCCACCGGCGCCCGCCTGCAGTGGTGGCTGCTGCTGCTCGTGCCGTACGTCGTCGTGATGGTCACGCTCGTGCGCCCGCTGCTGCGCCGCGCGGCCCGGCTGCGCGGGAACGGCGAGGCGGGGGGCGGGCTCTTCTTCGCGGTCGTGCTGGCCGGGCTGCTGCTGTCGGCCGCCTTCACCGACTGGCTGGGGCTGCACTACATCTTCGGGGCGTTCCTCTTCGGCGTGCTGCTGTCCACGTCCGGCGGCGACGAGGTGCGCGCGTGCGTCATCCGGCGGGTCGAGCCGCTGTGCGGGACGCTGCTGCTGCCCGTCTACTTCGTGATGGCAGGGCTCACGATCGACCTGTCGGGGCTGAGCGCGGGCGAGTGGGGAGAGCTGGCCGTCATCCTGGTCACGGCGGTGACCGCCAAGTTCGCCGGCGCGTACGCGGGGGCCCGCATCGGCGGCCTGGACGCGCGCGGCGCGGTCACCCTGGGGGCGCTGCTGAACACGCGCGGGCTGACGGAGCTGGTCGTGCTCGGCGTCGGGCTGGAGCTCGGCGTGCTGGACGAACGCCTCTACGCGCTCATGGTGGTGATGGCCGTCGTCACCACCGCGCTCACCGGCCCTCTGCTGAACCGGCTGCACCCGGCCGAGCAGCGGGCGCCCGCGGCCGGGACCACCGCCGGGGCCGAAGAGGGGGCCGCCGCCGGCCGGGCGGGCTAACCGGCGGAGCCCGCGCTGATCAGCCCGCTCTCGTAGGCGACCACCACGGCCTGGGCGCGGTCGCGCAGGCCGAGCTTGGTGAAGATGCGCGCGACGTGGGTCTTCACCGTGGTCTCGCTCAGCGTCAGCGCCTCGGCCAGCTCCGCGTTGGACAGCCCGCGCCCCACCAGCGTCAGCACCTCCAGCTCGCGCGCGGTCAGCACGGCCAGGTCGGCGGGCACGCTCGTGGCCGTGGCACCCCCTGCCTGGTCCTGCGCGGCGAAGCGTTCGACGAGCCTGCGGGTGATCGACGGGGCCAGCAGGGCGTCGCCGGTGGTGACCAGCCGCACGGCGTTGGCCAGATGCTCGGGCGTGACGTCCTTCAGCAGGAAGCCGCTCGCGCCGAGTGCCAGCGCGGCGTAGACGTAGCGGTCGAGGTCGAACGTGGTCAGCATGAGCACCCGGCAGTCCGGGTCCTGCGCCAGCACCCGCCTGGCCGCCTCCAGCCCGTCGAGGTTCGGCATGCGGATGTCCATGAGCACGACGTCCGGCCGCAGCTCCCGCGCGGCCGTCACCGCCTCCACGCCGTCGGCAGCCTCCCCCACCACGTCGATGCCGCGGGTGGTGAGGATCAGCCGGAACCCGGTCCTGATGAGCGCCTGGTCGTCGACGATCAGCACGCGGGGCGAGGGCTCGGGGGTCATCGGCCGTCCTGTCGGAGTGCGGCGCCCGCACCGGGCGGGCCTTGCGGGTCGCCGGCCTGCGGCGCGTTCAGCGGGATGCGGGCGCGGATGCGGTAGCCGCCGCCGAGCCGGCGCCTGGCGTCGAGGTCGCCGCCGTAGACGGCGACCCGTTCGCGCAGCCCCAGCAGGCCGCGCCCGGCCCCGTCGTCGCCCTTGCGCTGCCGGTCCTGCGGGACGTCGCGGCCCCGCTCGGGCGGCTGGTCGGCGGTGAGCGCGCTGGGGCCGGTGTTGAGCACCTCCACGCGGATCTGGTTGTCGGCGTAGCGGATCGTCACCTCGGCCTTCGTGTCCGGCTCGGCGTGCTTGAGCGCGTTCGTCAGCGCCTCCTGGATGATCCGGTAGACGGTCGCGTCGATGCCCGGCGGCAGCGGCCTGGGCTCGCCCAGGATGCGCGTCTCGACGGTGAGCCCGGCGAAGGCGAAGCGGTCGATCAGCGGGTTGAGCCCGCTCAGGCTCGGCGACGGCACCAGCGCGTCCTCCATGGGGTCCTCGACGCCGTCGGGCGAGGGGGCGAGCAGGCCGAGCAGGTGGCGCAGCTCCGACATCGCCGACCGGCCGGCGTTCTCGACCGCCTTGAGCGCCTCCGCGCACGCCTCCGGCTGCAGGGTCATCACCTCGCGGGCCGCGCTGGCCTGGACGACCATGAGGCTGACGTTGTGGCTGACGATGTCGTGCAGCTCCCTGGCGATCCTCGCCCGCTCGGCGTCGACCGCCGCCCTCGCGGCCCGGTCGCTCTCCCGCTCAAGAAACCTGCCCTGCTCCTCGATGGCCGCGCGGTGCCGCCGCTGCGCTCGTACGAGGGCGACGCTCAGCGCCAGCGTCACTCCCAGCAGCACCACCACGACGACGACCAAGGCGTACGCCCAGACTCCGCCCACCGTTCCACCCTGGCAAACGACGTGGAGATCCGCACTACATCCACAGGATGACATCGGTGCGGATCTACATCCGGGGAAGGATGACCGGCCTCCCGCGCCGTTTGTAGCCTCCTTCTCATGACAACCGGAACCGAGATCGTCGTACAACTTGATCAGGTACGCAAGCAATACGGCGAGACGGTGGCGCTCGGCGGCGTCTCGCTGGAGATCCGCGCCGGCGAGGCGGTCGCGGTGATGGGGCCGTCCGGCTGCGGGAAGTCGACCCTGCTCAATCTCATCTCGGGGCTCGACCGGCCCACCGCAGGGCGCGTCGTCGTCCACGGCGAGGACCTGACCGGGATGAACGAGACGGGGCTCGCGCTGTTCAGGCGGCGCCGCATCGGCATGATCTTCCAGTTCTTCAACCTGCTCGACGACCTGTCCGCGCTGGACAACGTGGCGCTGGCCGCGCAGCTCACCGGCACGCCCGCCGCCCAGGCACGCAGGCGGGCCATGGAGCTGCTGGACGAGCTCGGCATCTCCGACCGCGCCCGCATGTACCCGGCGGTGCTGAGCGGCGGTGAGCGGCAGCGCGTCGCCGTCGCCCGCGCGCTGATGAACCGGCCCGCCGTGCTGCTGGCCGACGAGCCGACCGGCGCGCTCGACAGCCACTCCGGCGAGCAGGTCATGGACCTGCTGCTCGACCTGCACCAGATCGGGCAGACCCTGATGCTGGTCACCCACGACGAGCGGCTCGCCGAGCGGTGCGCCGGCCGGGTGATCGAGCTGGCCGACGGCCGGGTCACCGCGGAGCGCACGCTGGAGTGGACCCCATGAACGTGGTGATGCGCATCGCGCTGGCCGCGGTGCGGCGGCGCCGGCTGCAGAGCACGATCCTCGCCGTGGTGGTCCTGTGCTCCACGGTCGCGATCGTCGTGGCGCTCGGCCTGCTGGAGGCCTCGTCGGGGCCGTTCGACCGCACTTTCGCCGAGCAGCGGGGCCCCCACGTCGTGGTCACCTTCGACCGGGCCGAGGTCCCCGACGCGCGGCTCGCGGAGACGGCGTCCAAGCCGGGCGTCGAGGCGGCGGCGGGGCCGTACGGACAGAGCGTGCTCACCGTCGCCGACACCCGGCAGAGCCTGCCGTCGGGACCGCTCACGGTCGTCGGGCGGCCCGGCCCCGGCGGGCCGGTGGACCAGGTCGATCTGTGGGCGGGCCGCTGGGCCGCCAAGCCGGGCGAGATCGTGGTCAACCGGCCGGTCGAGCCGCTCTTCAGCGACATGGTCGGCGCCGCCGTCCAGACCAGGGAAGGGCTGAACTTCACCATCGTGGGCCTGGCCTCCAGCGTCACCAGGACGGCCGAGGCCTGGGTCACGCCCGCGCAGATGCAGGCGATGAAGCCCACGACCGCCCAGATGCTCTACCGGTTCACCAAGGCCGAGACCGAGAACGACGTGCGCGCCGCCACCGCGAACGTCACCGCCGACCTGCCGCCGGCCGGCGTGCTCAACCAGCAGCCGTACCTCACCGTCAAGCAGGACGTCTCCAGGGCGGCCACCTCCTACCTGCCGTTCCTCGCCGGGTTCGGGCTGCTCGGGCTGCTGGTCGCGGTGCTCATCGTGGCCAACGTCATCAGCGGCGCCGTCGTCGCGGGGCAGCGGCACATCGGCGTGCTCAAGTCGCTCGGTTTCACCCCCAACCAGGTCATGGCGGTCTATCTGGCCATGGTCCTGCTGCCCGGGTTCGCCGGGTGCCTCGTCGGCACCGGGCTCGGCGCGCTGATCTCGCAGCCGCTGCTCGATCGCGTGTTCGCCGGCATCGGCGCGTCCATCGGCCTGGGCGTCAGCTGGTGGGTCTACCTCGCCGCGCTGCTCGGCGTGCCGGCCGTGGTCGTGCTGGCCGCGCTCATCCCGGCCTCGCGCGCGCACCGGCTGTCGGCCGCCGAGACCATCCGCTCCGGCAGCGCGCCCAGGGCGGGCCGCGGGCAGGCGATCCAGCGCGTGCTGTCCGGCACCCGGCTGCCCCGCAGCATGAGCCTCGGGCTGGGGATGCCGTTCGCCCGGCTGGGCCGCTCGGCGCTGACGCTCGCCGCCATCGTGCTCGGCGTGGCCGCGGTGACGCTCGCCACCGGCCTGTTCCAGACCATGACCGCGTACGGCGACACCGCGCAGCGCGTCGGCCACGTCCACTCCGTCGTCTATGTCGGACGCCCCGACCAGGTCAGGCCCAAGCTCGACGACGCCGCCATCGAGGCGCTGCTGCGCTCCCAGCCCGGCGTCCGCTACGTCACCGCCGACGCCTGGATCGACGTGCAGCTGCCCGGCCACACCAGCCGTAGCAAGGCGCAGTTCCTGCGCGGCGACGCCTCGACCCGCGGCGACGTGGTCGTGTCGGGCCGCTACTTCTCCGGCCCCAACGAGGTCGCGGCACCCTCGGCGTTCCTGAAACGCTTCGGGCTGCGCGTCGGCGACCGGCTCACGATCGCGCTCGGCGCCGCCCGCACCCAGGCCACGATCGTCGGCGAGGTCATGGACGCCTCCAACGACCTCATCATGGTGAGCTGGCCCACGCTGACCGCGATCGACCCCGGCGCCCGCGCCACCCAGTACGAGGTGCAGCTCACCCCCGGCACCGACGTCGACACCTTCAACGCCGCCGTCAAAGCCGCCGACCCCGGCCTCTATCCGCAGGCCAAGTCCCAGGTCGACCAGAACAGCGTGGCCATCATCGGCGCGGCCTCGCTCTTCACGCTGCTCCTCGGCACGGTCGCGACCCTGGGCGTCTTCAACACCGTCGTGCTCAACACCCGCGAGCGCCGCCGCGACCTCGCCATGCTGAAGTCCATCGGCATGACGCCGCGCCAGGTGACGCTGATGATGATCACGTCCATGGCGGCGCTGGGGGCCATCGGGGGCCTGGTCGGCATCCCGATCGGCATGGCCTCGCACCGGGTCATCGTGCAGGCCATGCTCGACGCCGTCGGGCTCAACGCGCCCGCGATCCTGCTCGACGTCTGGCAGGCCGCGGCCCTGGGTGCGCTGGTCGTGGCGGGCGTGGCCATCGCCATGCTGGGCGCGTTCCTGCCCGCCCGCTCGGCGGCCACCCTGACGATCGCGGAAGCGCTGCGTACCGAATGAGCGGACGGAGACGGGACTCCTGACCGATGGACACCCCCTACACGGCGGCGCAGTCACTGGCCCTCACCCTCCAGGAGGAACTGGTCGACGGCGTGCACGACTGCAGCCCTGACGCGCCGCGGACGGTGCTGACGATCACCGATCCGGCGAACGGCGAGACGTACCGGCTGGAGCTCGCCCCGGCGCACGTGGCGTATTTGGAGGACCTGCTGGCCTACGGCACGATCCCCTGAACACGTCCCCGCCGCGTGCGGCGGGGACGTGTTCAACTGCCGCCGTGGCGGCGGGCCTTCCCATGGCCGGTGCCGCGTTCAACTGCGGCTCGCCATGATCGTCCACGCGTTACTCTGCCTCCGGCTCAACGGAACGGAGACCGTGGATGCACAAGTTAGCCAGATCCCTGTCCTTGATCGGGGCCATCGTCGCGGCCACCCTCATCGCCACCGCAACGGCCGCGTCGGCCGCGCCCGCACGGGCCGACGGGCACCGCGTCACCGTCATGGTGCACGGGTTCGATCGCGAGGCGGACATCAGCTGCTCGGGCGCGTGGAACAGCGCCAGGAACCTGCTGAACGGCAACGGCTGGGGCGACGTCGTCACCTTCGGCTACTACAACAAGGCCACCAACTGCGACCTCAGGCTCAGAGGCACGACCGACACGCGCATCCAGGAGGTCGGCCGCCAGTTCGCGTGGACCGTCTACTACCTGTACTCCAGCAAGGACATCGCCATCGACGTGGTGACGCACTCCATGGGCGGCCTCGTCGCGAAGGCGGCCATCGAGGGCGTCAACAGGTACGGCGTGGGCAAGACGCCGCCCGACATCAGCGGGCTGACCGTCGATCCGGACGACATCGGCGCCACCGACTGGCCTCGTGACTGGCCGCCGTTCCTCTACATCGAGGACATGGTCACCTTCGCCACCCCGCACCAGGGCATCGGCAGCGCGCTGGTGACCGCGTGCGCCATCACCCACGAGCAGTGCAGCGACATGCGTCCCGGCAGCGGCTTCATCAGCTGGCTGGGCAAGCAGCCGCAGTCGCAGATGAGCACGGACTACACCTTCCTCGCCTCGCGGCATGACGACACCGTCAGCGTCGACTCGGCGACGAACAAGCGCACCGCCCACCACTGGGCCCTGTACGACGAGAACGCGAGCGGCGGCACGCTGAGCCACACCTCCATCCGCAACACCTCGACCGGCGACTGGCAGGTGGAGTACGGCGGGTCGGCGAGCGAGGACGGCGAGAGCTCGACGTACGCGGCCCCGCTCGTCCGGATGATGGACGGCCTGTACGACCAGCAGGCGCAGTAGCCTCACGCCTCCGCCGGCAGGACCTCGCGCAGGAGCCGCCTGATCCTGTCGAGGTCCACGTCGGAGGCCAGCGTGGACTCGTCAGGCAGCTCGTCCACGAGGGGCTCCAGGCCGAACAGCAGGCGCGGCAGCGTCGGATGCAGGACGAGGCCGAACAACTCGTGTGAGATCGCCTCCGCCCGGCCGGGCGTCAGGTCCAGAGCGGTCGTCAGGTACGCCGCCAGGTCCGCGGCCGTGGTGCCGAAGAGGACGTCGTAGAGGCCGGCCGCCAGATCCGGGAGGCGGTCGGCCTCGGCGATGCCGAGCCTGATCATCCTGGCCGCCGCCGACCAGTGCAGGAGCTGGACGAACCGCCCGCAGTAGCGCACGGCCGCCTCGCGCGGGTCGTCGGAGTAGGTGGCGGGGGTGCGGATCCGGCCGCCGAACGAGCCGCGGATGTGCTCCACGACCGCGTGGAACAGCACGTCCTTGGTCGGGAAGTGCGCGTACAGGGACCGCTTGGACGTGCCCGCCCGCGCGGCGACGGCATCCATCGAAGTCCGCTCGAAGCCGTCCTCCAGGAACGCGAACTTCGCCGTCTCCAGGATGTGCTCGCGCAACTCTTGCCCGCGTCGGGCCATGCCACCCTCACTAAAAAGTAAACGGTACAGTAGAGTTTACTTGGCTGGTCGAAACCACCGACCATGATGGTGACGACCGCTCCGACCAGGCAAATCGACACCAGACCCAGCCGCATGACCGCGCGACGAGGGCCTGAGATCGGGGACCATCCATGACACTCATCTGCATCGAGGAACACGCGGTCGATCCGGTGATCGCCGCGGCGGCGGGCCCGGCCATCGCCCGCGAGACGCCGTACATGCGTCTGCAGAGCCGCAGCGACTCGCCCGTGCCTCCCGGCCCAGGACGCCGGCCCGCCGTGGACATCGACGAGGCGTTCGAGCTCGGGGCCGACCTCGGCGAAGGACGCGTCAGGCTGATGGACGAGCACGGCATCGACCTGCAGATCGTCTCCTGGACCAACCCGGTGCAGCTCGTGCCGGGCGACCGGGGGCTCGCCCTGTGCCGGGCGGCCAACGACCGGCTGGCGAAGGCGGCCGCCGCCCGTCCCGACCGGATCCAGGGGTTCGCGGCGCTGCCGTGGCAGGACCCGGCCGCCGCCGTGGACGAGCTGGATCGCGCCGTGACCGGCCTCGGGCTGCGCGGCGTCCTCATCATGGGACGCCCTGGCGCCCGGTTCCTCGACGATCCGGCGTACCTGCCGGTCCTGGAGCGGATCGCCGCACTGGGGGTGCCGCTCTACCTGCACCCGTACGCGCCGGTGCCGCAGGTTCAGCAGGCCTACTACGCCGGGTTCGGCGACAAGGTGACCACCGAGTTCTCGCTGGCCGGCTGGGGCTGGCACCACGAGGCGGGGATCCACGTGCTGCGGCTCGTCCTCGCCGGCGTCTTCGACCGCCTCCCCGGCCTCCAGGTCGTCAGCGGCCACTGGGGCGAGATGGTGCCCTTCTACCTCAGCCGCCTGGACGACGTCCTCTCCCCCGGCGACACCGGCCTGTCGCGGACGATCACCGAGACCTACCGCTCGCACGTCTGGGTCACCCCGAGCGGCATGTACCAGCGGCCCCAGTTCGACTTCGTCCGCGCCGTGGCGGGGCTGGACCGGGTGATCTGGTCGGTCGACTACCCCTTCCTGCGGCTCGACGGCACGCGTGAGTTCATCGACGGGCTCGGCCTCACCCCCGACGAGCGGGAGCAGATCACCCACCGCAACGCCGAGCGTCTGTTCGGCCTGAACGGCGCGTAGCCGAGCATCAGCGCAACCGGGCCGCCAGCCCGTCGAGGACGACGCCGAGCTGCCGTTCGAAGCGCTGGTCACCGTCGTCGCGCAGATGCCCGGCGGCCTTGACCAGGTCGGCGCCCTCCCCCAGCCACTCGTCGCGCCCCTCCAGCGAGTAGCGCTCGGGGTCGTCGTCGCGTGGCCGGTTGCGCTCCTGCTCCTCGATCACGAAGCCGACCACGAACGCGGTGATCAGATCGATCGCGTCGTCCGCCTCGGCCAGCGAGAACCCCGCCCCGGTCAGGCTCTCCAGCCACGGATCCTTCGCCGTGACCACCGAGGGATCGGAGAAGCGGGTGCCGCTGAAGATGCGCGCGCCGTCGCGGTGCTTGAGGTATTCGGAGCGCAGGACGCGCGCGTACGCGGCCATCGCGTCCCGCCAGCCCGCGCCGGGATCGATCTCCGAGAGCGCCTGGATCACCCGGCGCATGACGAACGTGCTCATCTCGTCGAGCAGCTCCTGCTTGTTGCGGACGTGCCAGTAGAGCGCGGGTGCCCCCACGCCGAGCCTGGACGCCAGCGCACGGACCGTCAGCGCGTCCATGCCCTTGTCATTGAGCAGGTCGAGGGCCGCCGCCACGATCCGCTCCCGAGTGATGCCCTTCGCCACGGTTGACACCTTAACAAAGTTCAGGCACCGTTGACGGCGTCCAGAATTGAACTTAGTTCAGGAGGCGCTGTCATGCGTGCTGCCGTTGTCACCTCTCCCGACGCCACCCCCGTGTGCGCGGACTTCCCCGAGCCGCAGCCCCAGCCGGGCCGGGCGCCCGTCCGGCTCGTGGGCGCCGGCCTGCACCACGTCGTCCGCGGCATGGCCACCGGCCGCCACTACCGCAGCGGCGACGCCTTCCCCCTCGTCCCCGGCGTGGACGCGGTCGCCAGGACCGAGGACGGGCGGCTGGTCTACACGGGCCTGCCTCGCGGCCCCTGGGGCACGATGGCCGAGTCGATGGTCACGCCGTTCGAGGTGGAGGTGCCGGAAGGGGCCGACCCGCTCGCCGTCGCCGCCGGCATGAACCCCGCGTCGGCCGGCTGGATGCCGCTGGCCGCCCACCGCGAGGAGACCGGCGGGCTCGGCACCGTGCTGGTGCTCGGGGCCACCGGCATGTCGGGCGGCCTCGCCGTACGGGCGGCGGTGGCGCTCGGCGCCAAGCAGGTCATCGCGGCCGGCCGCGACCGCGCGGCGCTGGAGCCGCTGGCCGGCGTAGGCGCGCTCACCGTCCCGCTCACCCAGGACGGAGCCCTGGACGCGCTCGCCCCCGTGCTCGCCGAGACGCAGCCCACGCTGATCCTCGACTTCGTGTGGGGCTGGGTGGCCGAGGCCGCCTTCGGCGCTCTGGCCGGTTTCCGCCCCGACGAGGACGGCGAGACGACCTCGTACGTGCAGATCGGCTCGCTCGCCGGGAACGACGCGGCGCTGCCCGCGGCGCTGCTGCGCAGCCGGCGGTTCCGGGTCACCGGCAGCGGGCTCGGCTCGGTCTCCAAGGCCGACATGATCACCGAGTTCCCCCAGATGATCACCCGGTTCGCGGACGGCACCTTCGACGCGCCGTACACCGCCTACCCGCTCAGCCGCGTCGGCGAGGCGTGGGCGCACCAGGGCCGCACCCGCGCCGTCGTCGTCCCCGGCTGAGGCCGCACGGAAAGGGAGATCCAACATGGCGAGACGCGCGTTGGTGGCCGGGCTCGGCATCGCCGGCATGGCGGCGGCGATCGGGCTGCGGCAGGCCGGCTGGCAGCCGGTCATCGTCGAACGGGCTCCGGAACGCCGCCGGGGCGGCTACTTCGTCGGCCTCATGCCGGAGGGCCGGCAGGCGGCCACGGACCTCGGCATCCGCGACCACCTGCACACCCGCAACCCGCCGGGCGGCGGCAAGGCGTGGTCGCTGACCCGGCGCGGCGACCTCGAACCCGGCCTCGGCTTCCTGCACCAGCCGGGCGACCCGGCCGCGGTGGTCCGCGGGGACATCGAGGCCGCGCTATGGCAGGGCGTGCAGGGGGACGTTCCCGTGCGGTTCGGCACGAGGCCGCTGACCATCGACGACACCGGCGCCGAGGTACGCGTGCTCCTGGAGGACACCGCGACGGGCGAGGTGCGCCGGGAGAGCTTCGACCTGGTGGTCGGCGCGGACGGGCTGCGCTCGGAGGTGCGCCGCATGGTCTTCGGGCCGCACGAGGACCACATGGTCGGGTGGAACGCCATGATCTGCGCGTTCCAGCTCAAGGAGCAGGTGCCGTCGTTCGAGGAGGCCGACAGCATCACGGTCGCCCGTGCGGGCCGGGCCGCGTGGGTGTTCGGGTTCGCCGACCGGCCGCCGACCGTGCTGCTGACGTACCGGACCTCGGACGTCGACGCCGAGTTCGCCGGGTCCAGGGTCGAGCGGCTGCGGGAGGTGTTCGCCGACATGGACGACCCCGTGGTGCGGCACGCCCTGGACGCCCTGGAGGAGACGCCCGACTTCCTGTTCGACTCGGTGCACCAGGTGAAGATGCCCCGGTGGAGCAGCGGGCGGGTGATGCTGACCGGCGATGCCGCGTGGTGCCTGAACCTCTACTCGGGCATGGGGGCCACGTACGCGCTGCGGGGCGGGGCCGAGCTCGGCCGGGCGTTGCGGGAGCACCCTGACTCCCTCGACGCCGCGCTGACCGCCTGGGAGTCGGAGCTGCGGCCGTCCGTCGTCCGGCATCAGCACCTCGCCCGGGTGAAGGGGCAGTTGTTCGTGCCGTCGAACGTGCCCATCGAGGTCGTCCGCTCGGTGGCGGTGCGGCTGGCCTGCGCCATGCGCGAGCGCAGGCTCGCCAAGGCACGGGCGAAGGAGGCACGGGCGAAGGAGGCACGGGCGGCATGACGGCCGTGATCGCACGCCTGCCCCATCCGGGCGCGCGACGGCTCGGCTGACCCCCCTCGGGCTCGCCGGTGCAGCCCCTTCGGCGGCATCGGCGAGCCGGCCACCCTCCCGACACCAGGAGCTTCTTCGATGCCCTTCAAAGACGCGGCCATCGCCTGGCGGCCCGCGCTGCTCGCCCGCGCGTTCCAGGCCGGCTTCCCGATCCTGAGCCGGGTGCTGCTGGAGTCGCCGAAGCTGCGCTTCGCCACGAAACCGCTCACCGTGCCGGCCAGGATCACGATCCCGACCCGGCACGGCGATGTCGGCGCCCTGCTGTACCGGCCGATCTCCGCCGACATCGAGGCGCAGCGGACGGCCGGGCGGCGGCCGCCCGTCCACCTGCTCCTGCACGGCGGCGCGTTCATGGCCCGCCGTCCCGAGCAGGAGGACAACGTCGCCAGGTACCTGGCGAGCGAGGTGGGCTGCTACGTCGTCCTGCCCGACTACGACGTGGCTCCGCAGGTCCGCTACCCGGTCGCCGAGCAGCAGTGTTACGACGTCTATGCGTGGATCCTCGGCCAGGCGGGCGTGTGGGGCTGGGACGAGAGCCGGGTCTCGGCCGGCGGGGCGGGCGCGGGCGCGAAGCTCGCGCTGAGCGTGATCGTCCAGGCGTTGCAGGACGGCAGGCCCGCGCCGGTGGCGGCGAGCCTGGAGTACGGGGTGTCGGACTTCACGCTGCCCGACGAGAGCCGTACGTCGCCGCTGCGGTTCCCGATGATCGGCGCCTGGATCCCGCGGATGGTCCGCGCGACCTACCTCGCGGGCGCCGACCTGGCCGATCCCGTCGTGTCGCCGGCCGCGTACCCGAGGCTCGGGGATTTTCCGCCGCTGCTCGTCCTCACCGGCGGCCTGGACGCCCTCAGGCATGACATGCGCGCGTTCGCCGAGCGGGCGCGGGCGCGGGGCGCGAAGGTCGAGCACCGCGAGTTCGCCCGCTCCGATCACGGGTTCACCCACGTCAGGCCGGTGGAGACCGCGCGTGCGGCCATCACGATGATCGGCCGGCACCTGCGTGCCGCCTACGACGCGCCCGAGCGCCACTTCCTCCTCGAACGCCCCCGCGAACCAGGCCCGGCTTGAGCTTCTGCGCCGGGCGTGCGTAGAATCAGGGCAGTCGTACAGGACGACTGCCCTGATTCGGAGGTGCCATGAGATCACCGGCGGCTGAGCGCGGGCGCGCCGTACGGGAACGCCTGCTGAACGCGGCGGCCGAGCTCATCCCCGAACGCGGCTGGACGGCGGTCAGCACCCGGACACTCGCCGAGCGCGCCGGGGTGACGCCCAGCGTGGTGCACTACCACTTCCCCTCGCTGGCGAGCCTGCTGAACGAGGCCGCGATCAGCAGGATGAGCGCCATGCTCGCCGAGATGGACGGGCTGCTGGCGAGCACCCCCGAGCCCGGCGCCGCGATCGGGACGATGCTCGCCTCGATCGACGCCTACACCGGCACCGACCCCACCTCGCTGCTGTTCGTCGAGGCCTACCTGGCGAGCACCCGCGACGACGAGCTGCGTGAGCGGATCGCCGCGCTGATCACCGGGTTCCGTCAGCGGTTCGGCGCGGCGCTGGAGCGGCACGGGGTGCCCGCCCCTTACGCGACCGCCGCCGTGCTCGCGGCCTGCGTGGACGGCCTGCTGCTGCACCGCGGCCTCGGCCTGACCGCCGACGACACCTCGGCGGTGCTGCGCAGGCTGCTCACCGACCCTGCCAAGGAGGAATGACCGTGCGCACAGTGATTTGCGGAGCCGGCATCAGCGGGCTGGCCCTGGCCCATCGGCTCGCGGCCGAGGGCGGCGAGGTGGTGCTGGTCGAACGGGCTCCCGGGCGCCGCCCCCAGGGGTACATGATCGACTTCTTCGGTCCCGGGCTGGAGGCGGTCGAGGCCATGGGGCTGCTGCCCGCGTTCGAGCGGGCGGCGTACCACTATGAGGAAGGGCATCTCGTCGGCGCGGACGGCCGGCCAAGGGCCACGGTCCTGACGAAGAGCTTCGCGCGCGGCCGGCTGATGAGCATGATGCGCCCCGACATCGAGGCCGTCCTGGCCGAGCACCTTCCCGCCGAGGTCGAGCTGCACTACGACACCGCGCTGACCGGCGTGACCGAGCGCCCCGACGGCGTTTCCGCGACGCTCGCGGACGGCACCGTCCTCGACGCCGACCTGCTGGTGGGCGCCGACGGGATCCACTCGACCGTGCGCCGGCTGGTGTTCGGGCCCGAGGAGCGCTACCTGCGCCACCTGGGGCTGCACACGGCGGCGTTCACCTTCGACGCGCCTGACGTGCACGCCGCCACCGAGCACGCGTTCCGCCTCACCGACTCGGTCGACCGGCAGATGGGCTTCTACGCGCTGCGCGACGGCCGGGTCGCCGCGTTCACCGTGCACCGCAGCGCCGACCCCGCGCTGCCCGGTGACCCTCGGGCGGAGATCAGGCGGGCCTACGCCGGCCTCGGCTGGGTGACGCCGCGCGCCCTCGAACAGTGCCCGCCGGCCGAGGAGATCTACTACGACCAGGTCGCGCAGATCGAGCTGCCGCGGTGGAGCTCGGGCCGGGTCGTCCTGCTCGGGGACGCCGCGTACGCGGTGTCGCTGATCGCCGGGCAGGGCGCGTCGCTGGGGATCGCGGGGGCGTACCTGCTGGCCGACCGGCTCGTGCACGTGCCGTCGATCGAGGCGGCCTTCGCCGATTTCGAGCGGCTGTGGCGGCCGGTCGTCGCCGAACGGCAGCGCAACGCCCGCTCGCTGGCCCGCTGGTTCCTGCCCGCCACCCCGGCCGACCTGCGGATCCGGCGCCTCATGCTGAGGCTGAGCCGGGTGCCCTTCGTGATGGACCGCCTGGCCACCCTCCTCACGGGCAAGGACGTCACGCTCGCCGACGTCCTGCGCCGCGCCGGTGATCGCCCGCTCGGCCCGGTGAGCGGTAGCGTGCCTTCGACGCCCGCGTGAGGCCGGAGGGATGCCCGCATGACCACGCAGCGACGCACGCAGGACGACGTGCTCGGCTACTTCGACACGCTGTCGAACTGGGGGCGCTGGGGGGAGGACGACCAGCTCGGCACGCTCAACCACATCACCGACGAGGTCCGCCTGGCGGCGGCGCGGGCCGTGCGGCACGGCAGGAGCGTGTCGTGCGCGTGGGAGGTCGCCGCGCCGGGCGACATGGAGCGCTCGACGATGGCCTGCCCGTGCGCGGCCGAGATGCCGGGCGCCGCGAACATGCCGTCGCCGACGTTCGCCAACGACCGGCGCTGGGGCTTCTCGACCGAGCGGCTCGGCCTCACCTTCCACGGCAACACCGTCACCCACCTCGACGCGCCGTGCCACATCTTCTGGGACGGCAAGCTCTACAACGGGCGGTCGCACGAGCTGGTCGACGCCGCCACGGGGTCGGGGTGGGGCACGGTCACGGCCGCCGCGAACGGCATCGTCACCCGCGGCGTCCTGCTCGACGTCGCGGCCGTCCGCGAGGTGCCGTGGCTGGAGCCTGGCCAGGGCGTCTTCCCCGAGGACCTGGAGGCGGCAGAACGCCGCCAGGACGTGCGGGTACGCCCAGGAGACGCCGTGCTGCTGCGCACCGGCCAGGGCCGGGCCCGCCACGAAGGCGCGGCGGACAACGGCTGGACGCAGGCCGGCTGGCACGCCTCCTGCCTGCCGTGGCTCCACGAGCGCGGCGTCGCCCTGATCGGCGCCGACACGCCGCAGGAGGTCCAGCCGTCGGGCTACGACGACGTGCTGATGCCCGTCCACGCGGTGGCCCTCGTCGCGATGGGCCTGTGGCTCCTGGACAACTGCGACCTGGAGGCGTGCGCGGCCACGGCCGCCGAGCTGGGCCAGTGGGACTTCCACCTCGCCCTCACCCCTCTCCGCCTCGCCGGCACCTCCGGCAGCCCCGTCAACCCGATCGCCACCTTCTGATTCGCTTTGTTCGGATCGTCCCGAACAAAGCGATAGCATCGGGGCATGAGCGTCGATGAGTTCGTGGAGGACGCCGGCCTCTTCTACGAGCGGCTCGGGCTGAGCCGCACGTCCGGCCGGGTCATGGGCCTGCTGCTGACCGCCGACTCGGGCGGCGCCGACGCGCCGGAGCTGGCCGAGGCGCTGGGCGTGGCCAAGAGCAGCATGAGCGTGGCCCTGCGGCAGCTGGAGCAGGCGGGGCTGATCGAGCGGTTCAGGGTCAGGGGCGAGCGGCGCGACCGCCACCGCCTGGCGGAGGACGTCTTCGCCCGCGCCTTCCGCGCGAAGCTGGCCGAGTTCGACGGCTTCCGCGCCCTGGCCGAGCAGGGGTTGCGCGCGGTGGGCGACGACCCGGCCCGGCGGCGGCGACTGGAGCTCATGCGCGACATGTACGCGTTCATGATGGACCGCTTCCCCCGGCTGCTCGACGAGTGGGACGAGCTCAAGGACCGCCGATGAGACCCTTACTCATCACCGTGGGCAGCCGTGGCGACGTGCAGCCGTACCTCGCGCTGGCCCTCGGGCTGCGGGCCGCCGGGCACCGGCCGCTGCTGGCGGCGCCGCGCCGTTTCGCGCCGCTCGCCGCCGCCCATGGCGTGGAGTTCGCGCCGCTGAACGACGAGATGCTGGGGTTGCAGGACACCGTCCGCGGGCAGGGCGTGCGCGCCGCCATCACCGCCGCCCGCTCGGTCAAGCCGATGCTGCGCCGGATGCTCGACGACCAGGCGGCGCTCACCGCCGAGCCGGCCGACGTCGTGATATATCACCCGAAATCGCTCGGCGGCCCCTCGATCGCCGAGAAGCTCGGCGTCCCGGCCCTGGCCGGCCTGCTGGTGCCGCTCTACCTGCCCACCGCCGCCTTCCCCTCGCCGATCCTCCCCTTCCGGGTGCCACGCGGCCTCAACCGGGCGAGCTGGCGGATCTCGGGGGCCGTCGAGGCGCCGTACCGGCGCACCGTACGCGGCTGGCGGGCGGACAAGCTCGGCCTGCGCGGCACGCCCAGGCCGGTGACGGCACTGGTCGAGGCGGGCGACGTCCTGCACGCGTGGAGCCCGCACCTGCTGCCCGCCCCCGCCGACTGGCCCGCCGCCGCCCGGCCGACCGGCTTCTGGTCCCTGCCCACCGGCGACTGGACGCCGCCCGAGCGGCTGGCCCGCTTCCTCGACGACGGCGACCCGCCCGTCTACGTCGGCTTCGGCAGCTCCGCCGGCGGCGACCCCGGCACGCTGACGGCCACGGTGCTGGAGGCCGTACGGCTGACCGGGCGCCGCGCCGTCCTGTCCACCGGCTGGGGCGCGCTGCGCCCCGAGGGCGAGCCGGACGGCGTCCTGGTGATCGAGGAGGCGCCGCACGAGTGGTTGTTCCCGCGCGTGGCGGTCGCCGTCCACCACAGCGGCATCGGCACGGTGGCCGCCGCCCTGCGCGCCGGAGTCCCCCAGGTGGTGCGCCCGTTCCTGGGCGACCAGCCGTTCTGGGCCGGCCACCTGCACCGGCTCGGCGTCGCACCCGCCCCCGTGACCGGCCGCCTCACCCCCGACCTCCTGGCCACCGCGATCGAGGCGGCGATCCCGCTGGCCCCGGCCGCCGTCGGGCTGGCCGCCCGCGTGACCGCCGAGGACGGCGTCGCGACGGCCATCGCCCGCATCACCTCATGAGGCCGGCTCGTCGCGTCGTTCCTTCGAGCCGCGGATCCGCCGGGCGACGCCGTACCAGGCGGGCAGCTCGCGCTCGTCGTCGAACCAGCGGGCGACCACGATGTCGGTCGAGGAGTGCAGCAGGATCGAGGCCACGATGGTCACCGCCACGATCTGGAACACCTGCTGGGCGGCGCCGATCCCGGAGGCCAGGACGAGCAGGCCGTAGACGACCGAGGCGAAGCCCTTCGGGCCGAACCAGGCCACCGCGGCCTGCTCGCGCATCGACAGGCCGGCGCGCAGGAACGACACCCAGATGGCGATGGGCCTGGCCAGCACCAGCGCGCCCAGCGCGAACAGCCAGCCCTGCCAGCCCACGGCGAGCAGGGAGGGCGTGATGAGGGCGCCGAACACCAGCAGCGCCGCGAGCTTGAACAGCTCGGCGATCAGCTCGCCGAAATGCTCGAACGACTCGCGCTGCCGCGGCCCGAAGGTGGCCACGGTGATGCCGGCGGAGAAGGCGGCCAGGAACAGGTTGCCGTGCGTGGCCTTGCCGATGGCGAGCACGAGCAGGCCGATGGCCAGGGCGTTGAGCGGCTCGTACTGGGTGGAGGCGGCGAACCAGCGGGTCTGCTCCAGCTTGATGGCCAGCCACGGCACGGCCACGCCGATCAGCACGCCGAGGCCGAGCTCCAGACCGAGCTCCCCCAGGTGCAGGTCGTGCGAGCCGGCGGCGATGGCCAGGAACACCAGCACGAACGGCAGCGCGAGCCCGTCGTTGACACCCGACTCGACGTTGAGCAGCTGCCGCAGCCGGGGCGGCACCTTCTCGTTGCCGACCAGCGCGGCGGCGAAGACCGGGTCGGTGGGCGCCAGGATCGCCCCGACCAGCAGCGCCTCGATCCAGCCCAGCCCGAGCAGGTAGTGCGCGCCGACCGCGGTGATGACCAGCGTGAGCGGCAGCCCCCAGCCCAGGGCACGGCCGGGCAGCCGCCACGCGCTGCGCAGATCCTGCCAGCCCACGCGCATGCCGTCGGTGAAGAGCACCGCGAACAGCGCCAGCTCGGCCAGCGTGGCCACCAGCGGGTCGGCCGCCGTCAGCGAGACCACGCCCAGGGCCCCGTCGCCGAGGACGAACCCGGCGACCAGGAACAGCGCCGCCGTGGACAGGATGGTGCGGTGGGCGAGGCTGGACAGCAGCACGGCCAGCAGGAGCAGGAGAGCGAACGCTGTCAGGAGCATGGGGGGCGGAGACCTCCGGTCGACATCCGAAGCTGGAGATTTTCGCCGACCAGACTTCCCGGCACACCGGGACCTACCGTAACAGCACCCGATTCGCCGGTGTTCACCCGATCAGGTCACGCCGCCGCAGCGCCGCCAGGCCCACGCTCAGCAGAGCCGCGGCGACGCCGCTCAGCGCGGCCATGGTGACCGGCCCCGGGTCGGCGAGCGCCGAGTAGTGCACGTGCGCGAACGGGGACAGCCGGAAGACGCCGTCGCCGAGCACGCCGATCTCCCAGCCGAACTCCAGGAGCACGACCAGCGCGAAGGCCGCCCACGCGGCGACGGCTCCGGCCCGGCCGAGCAGCCCGTAAGCGGCGGTCGCGAGACCGGTGAGCACCCAGACGGCGGGCAGCAGCGCCATGGTCATGCCGAGCATGCCGGGCACGTCACCGGCCCCGATCCCGCACAGCACGCCGACGACAGCCAGCAGCGGCGCGGGCACGGCCAGGGCGATCACCACGTGTCCCGAGGCCCACCGCAGCCGCCCGGTCGGCCCCGCCAGCAGGGCTTCGGCGCTGCCGTCCGCCTCCTCCCGCCACAGCCTGGACAGCATCAGCAGGGAGCAGAGCGCGACGGTGTAGGCGCCGAAGACGTAGATCACCAGCCCGTAGAAGACCTCCGCGGCGCCGGCGGCGCCCATCCTGGACGCCCACACCGCCAGGCCGGGGCTCCGGCCGAACCGCTCGATCGCCTCCTGCCCGCCGAACCCCAGCACCAGCCCGAACAGCACGGCGGCGGCGAGCCAGGCGACCACCCCCGCGCGCTGCATCCGCCAGGCCAGGGCCGGCGGGGTGCGCAGCCAGGCCGCCGCCGTCGCCGGGCCCGCGCGCTCGGGCAGCAGCCCGGCGCCGAGATCACGGCGTTCCGCCAGCCGGTACGCCAGCGCCACCAGCCCGGCGGCGACCAGGACGGCCGCGGCGAACACCCACCAGCGTTCGCCGGCGTACGGTCGTGCCCGCAGCAGCCAGCCGGTCGGCACCAGCCAGCCGAGCCACGCGGCGCCCGTCAGCTCGCTGACCCCGCGGACCAGGTACAGCGCGAAGAACAGGGTGAGCGTGCCCACCGCGGCCGGCCGGGCGCCGCGCGTCAGCTGCACGGCGACGGCGGCCATGCCCGTGGCCAGGGCGCCGCCGCAGCCCGCGACCAGGCCCCAGGCCAGCGAGCCGGCCGCCGGCACGCCCGCCGCCGTCAGCAGCGCGGCCATCAGGACGGCGAGGACGGCGTTCGCGGCCAGAACGACGGTCAGCGCGGCGGTGAGCGGCGCGTGCCGGCCGACCGGCGCGGCTCCGAGGAGTTCGCGCCGCCCGGCCTGTTCGTCGGAGCGGGTGTGGCGGACCAGGAACAGCACGCTGCCGAGCGCCGCGAAGATCATCGTGGCGGCGGCGCGCTGCTGGGCGGCGATGGCGCCGACGCTCAGCTCGTAGGCGGGGCCCTGCATGAGCAGCACGGCGGGGTTGGCGGCGATCTGCTCGGCGTACTGGCGGCGCGATTCCAGGGTCGGCAGCAGGGTCTCGATGGTGGCGACGGTCGCGTACGCGAAGCCGGCGACCATGAGCAGCCACAGCGGCAGCCAGACGCGGTCGCGGCGCAGGATCAGCCGGATCAGCGCGGTCGTCCCGGCCATGTCAGCCCGCCCTGCCGGAGAGCGGCGCCTGGTAGTGGCGCAGGAACAGCTCCTCCAGGGTGGGCGGCCCGGCGGTCAGCTCGCGGACGCCGAGTGCCGCCAGCCGGGCCAGCACTCCGGGCAGCTCGCCGGTGTCCACCTGGCAGCGCACCTGTCCGTCCGCGTCCACGGCCAGGTCGTGCACGCCGGGCAGCGCCGCCAGCCCGCCGGGCGGGCCGGGCAGCCGGGCGGTGATCGCGGTGCGGGTCAGCCGGCGCAGGTCGGCGAGCGTGCCGGTCTCGACCGTGCGTCCGGCGCGGATGATCGTCACCCGGTCGCACAACGACTCGACCTCGGCCAGGAGGTGGCTGGACAGCAGGATCGTCCTGCCGCGCGCTCGCTCGTCCGCCACGCAGTCGCGGAAGACGGCCTCCATCAGCGGGTCCAGGCCGGAGGTCGGTTCGTCGAGCAGCAGCAGCTCGGCGTCGCAGGCGAAGGCGGCGATCAGCGCCACCTTCTGCCGGTTGCCCTTGGAGTAGGCGCGGGTCTTCTTGCCCGGGTCAAGCTCGAAGCGCTCGATCAGCTCCGCCCGGCGGGCCGGGTCGACGCCGCCGCGCAGCCTGGCCAGCACGTCGATGACCTCTCCCCCGGTCAGGCCCGGCCACAGCCGCACGTCGCCGGGCACGTAGCAGAGCCGGCGATGCAGCTCGACGGTCTGCCGCCGCGGGTCACCGCCCAGCAGCCGGACGTGGCCGGCGTCGGCGCGCAGCAGGCCGAGCAGGATGCGCAGCGTGCTGGTCTTGCCCGCGCCGTTGGGGCCGAGGAAGGCGTGCACCTCTCCTTGGCGGACGGACAGCTCCAGGCCGTCCAGGGCCCGGGTCCTGCCGTACGTCTTGACCAGGCCGGTGATCTCGATCGGGTCAGTCATCGTCGTGCTCCCCGGTGATCCGGCGGCCGGCCGGCGAGCGGACGAAGTCGCCCATGGCGGCGTACACGTCGGCCATGGCGGCGCCGATGGCGGTGGCGTGCTCGCCCGACAGCACGTTCACGCCCATCCTGCGGCCGAGGTGGCCGTGCAGGACGATCGTGCCCGCATGCATCGCGCTCATCACGGCGGCCGCGTCGCGGGCCTTGGCCGAGCCCGCGGGGAAGCGGTCGGGCCAGGTGCCGGTCAGGAACTCCTCGGTCGCCCGGACCGCGCCCTCGAAGAAGGCGTCGGCGGCGGGGCTGCCGTCCACCAGGGCGCGGGCGAGGTAGCGGGCCATCGGCTCGCTGCCGTCGTACAGGGCGGCCAGTCCGCCCGGGTCCGGCTTGGCGACCTCGTCCTTCGAGCGTCCGACGAGCCGGTCGAGGACGTACGCGTCGCAGGCGTCGCGCAGCCCGTCCTTCGTGCCGTAGTGGTGCTGCACCAGCCCCACGGACACGCCCGCTGCCGCGGCGATGTCCTGCAGCCGGGCGGCCTTGACGCCGCGCTCGGCGAACTGGGCCAGCGCGGCGTCCCTGATCCTGGCGCGCGCCGTCAGGTCGTCGAGCGGTCTCTCGCTGCTGTCCTTCATGCCGCGACCATATACAGATATGGTTTCCCATATCTAGATACCGGCCGAGTTTTTCGCCGCTGATCGAATTCACCACGCCGGACCGCTCCTTGTTGGTACGTTCGTGGTCGGTGTGCCGGGAAGTCTGGTCGGCGATGCCGTAACCGTCGATCATGAGAGGCCCCCTCGCATGCGCGCCCGCGATCTCACCGCGCCCTTCCCCACCGTCACGCTCGACGCCTCCGTGCACGAGGCCGCGAAGCTGCTGGCCGAGCAGAAGCTGCCCGGCCTCATCGTGCTCGACCAGCGAGGCCGGCCACTGAGCATCCTTCCGGGCACCCAGGTGCTGCGGCTCGCGGTGCCCGCGTACTGCCAGGACGACCCGGCGCTGGCGCGGGTGGTGGACGAGGCGCACGCCGACCGCTTCCTGCGCTCCCTGACCGGCCGCACGGTCCGCGACGCCCTTCCCGAGCAGCCGCGCGAGCTGCCGATCACCGACCCGGGCGCGACCGTGCTGGAGATGGCGGCGCTGATGGCCCGTACGCACAGCCCGCTGGTGGCGGTGGTGGAGGACGGGCGGCTGATCGGCGCGGTGACGCTGCAGGCGCTCATGGACTGGGCGGTCGCGGACTGACGGTTCTCTGACGCGGAGGGCCATGGACAGCGGCGCTCTATTTTGTTTACGATACCGTTCCGTTAATTATTGAGGGGGTGGCGATGGACGCCGACGTTCTCGTAGTGGGTGCCGGGCCGGTCGGCCTGGCTCTGGCGTGTGCTCTCCTGCAGCACGGCGTCTCCGTACGCGTGATCGACAGGGCCGCGGCCCCGGCCACCACGTCGCGGGCCAACTTCGTCCACGCGCGCGGCTCCGAGGTGCTCGACCGGCTCGACGCGCTCAGCGGCCTGCCCGAGGAGTCGGTCAGGGCGATGACGATCACCACCTACGCCGGCGACCGCGCCATCATGCGCATCAGGTTCGGCGACCCCGGCATGAAGACCGCCGCTCCCCCGATGGTGATCTCCCAGGCCCGCGTCGAGGCGCGGCTGCGCGACCGCCTGGCCGAGCTGGGCGGCGCACCGGAGTGGGGCTCCGCCCTGGTCGCCGCCGATCAGGACGCCGACGGCGTCACCGCCGTGCTGGGCGACGGGCGTACCGTGCGGGCGCGCTGGCTGGTCGGCTGCGACGGCAGCGGCAGCACCGTACGCAAGCTCGCCGGCATCGGCTTCCCCGGCGTCAAGCTGAGCGAACGCTTCCTGCTCGTCGACGCCCGCCTCGACACCGCCCTCGACCGCTCGGGAACGAGCGGCTGGGTGCATCAGGAAGGCATGCTGGGCGCGATGCCCATGCCGGGCGGGCACTGGCGGCTGCTCGCCTACGACCCCGCCTTCCAGGACGACAAGCCGGGCGAGGAGCAGATCGTCGAGCGCATGCGCCGCATCCTGCCCGAGCGCACGGGCCTGCGGGACATCCGCTTGCTCGACGCGTCGTGGGCGTCGTTGTTCCGGGTGCATCGCCGGCTGGCCGACACCTACCGGCGCGGGCGCGTCCTGCTGGCCGGGGACGCGGCCCACGTGCACGCGCCGTTCGGCGGGCAGGGCATGCTCACCGGCGTCGGCGACGCCGAGAACCTCGCGTGGAAGCTGGCCCTCGTCGTGCGGGGCGGGGCCGGGGAGCGGCTGCTGGAGACGTACGAGGCCGAGCGGCGCCCGCTGGCCACCCAGGTGCTGCGCGGCAGCAGCGCCACCACCAAGGTCAACATCGCTTCCGGGCCCTTCGGCCGCTTCCTGCGCGACCGGGTTCTCGTTCCCGTGCTCAACATCGCCTGGTTGCAGCGGCGGGTCACGTACACGACGTCCCAGCTGTGGGTCAGCTACCGGCGCGGGCCGCTCGGGGGCGGCGGGCGGCGGCCACGTCCCGGCGACCGGATCCCCGACCTGGACTGCACGCGCCCCGACGGCACCCCCACCCGGCTGCACGCCGAGCTGCGCGGCCGCTGGGCGGTGCTCGGCGACGGCGCCGCGTTCGACGCGGCCCGCCGGCGGCTCGGCGACCTCGTGGTCCACCTGCGGCCGACCGGCCCCGCGCCCACTATGCTCGTACGCCCGGACGCCCACCTCGCCTGCAAGGGCGGCCCCGCCGAGATCACCCGCTGGCTGGACGGAGCACTCGCTTGACCGCAGCCCGAGGACGCGGACGCCCCCGCGACCCCGAGACCGACGCCGCCATCCTGCGTGCCGCGCTGGAGCTGTTCATCGAGCGCGGCGTCGAGGGCACCAGCATCGAGCAGATCGCCAAGCGCGCGGGGGTGGGCAAGCTCACCGTCTACCGCCGCTGGACCACCAAGGAGGACCTGATCGCGCAGGCGGTCGAGCAGCTCGTCAGCGCCGACATGGTGCCCACCACCGGCGAGGTGCGGGCGCTGGCGCCGCAGGACATCATCGAGGCCGGGCTGAAGACGGCGGCGGAGACGACCGCGAGCCCCGCCTTCCGCGCGCTGGTCGCCCGCATGATGGGCGCGGCCGTCAGCCACCCGCAGCTCATGGCCGTCTACTGGCGGCACCACGTCCTGCCCCGCCGCGAACTGGCCACCGCCATGCTCCGCCGCGCCCAGCAGGACGGCACGGTGGCCGAGGACGCCGACCTCGACGTGCTCATCGACATGATGGCCGGAGCCGTCACCTGGCGCGTCCTCCAGCCCGACCCACCGGATGCCGACGGCATGCTCGACTACCTCAAGAGCGTCTACCGGCAGATCGGGCTGTACCCCCGGTGACGGAGCACGAAAAGGTGGCAGAAACCTGACTTTTTCGGTGATGTCGATGGCGCGATGATGACGGGGTGGGGCCAGACGGGTGGCGACGGTGGGTGTTGACCGGGGGCATAGCGGTCACACCATTTACCGTCGCGCTGCTGGTCAATCCCCAGGAGAACGGCTTGGTGGACCAGGCGGGCTGGGTGGCCGGCGCGTTGGGCCCGGCGGTCGCGTTCCTCCTCTTCTTCCTCCAGAACAGAACCACCCGCCACGAGCAGGCCCCGGCCCGGGCCGCGAATGAGGCCGGGCCCATTACGCCCAGGGTCGGCCCCGCCGCCCTGTCTCCCGTCGAGACGGTTCCCACGACCGCGCGGATGTGGAATCGCACGCACGAGCGGAGGACACTGCGCTGGAGGCTGCTCGACGGCTCGGGCGGTGTGGTCGTCGTCAGCGGCGAGCCGGGCATCGGCAAGTCGCGGCTGATGAGCACAGTCCTGAGCGATCTGCGTAAGCGGCGCTGGTCACTGGCACCCCCGCACATCATCTCCTACGAGGCCGCCCCCGACCGGCGATTATTCTTGCGCGCGGTGGTCGACGACATGGAGCGGCTGAGCGGGGTCCAGCCGGTCGCGTGGGAGAAATACGAGCCGCACGCGGCTGCGCCCGATCAGTTCAGGGCAGCTCTGGAGGCGCTCGGCAAGAGACGCCTGGTGATCGTGATCGAGAGCGCCGAACACCTGCTGGACGCCAGCACCGGGGAGATCGCCGATGACGAGCTGAATGAGGCGTTCGAGACGCTCGCCACCACGACGGACCACCGGACCTATGTGATCTTGGTGACGCGGACGGCGCCGCGCGTTTCGGAACGCCATGTCTGGCCGACCATGGTGACTTCTTTCGAGGTCGGCGCGCTGCCCGTCAAGGACTTCACCCGCTACTTACGCGAGCTGGACAAGGCCACCGGGCACGACCTGGCCAGGCCGCTGGCTGCCTACCACAAGCAGTTACGCGGCAATCCACGCCTTGCCGAGCTAGCGCACGCGATCTTCACCTCGCAGTCATTCGACCACCACAGGCTCGCCTCCATCGTGCTGGGCACCGGAGTCAACGGCCTGTCACGGGCCCTCATCGACGAGCTGGTCAAAGGGCTCGGCCTCGTCGCGCGTCGTGTGCTGGAGACTCTGGACGCCTTCGGCACGCCGATCGACTCCGCCGGGGTGTGCGCCGTTCTCGAGGAGAAGCATCCCGAGGGCCTGGTGAAGGACATGCTGGCGACGCTGGCGGAGAAGGGCGTCGTACGAACCACCCCTGACGGCCGGTACTACCTGCTGCCGTCCGAGGCCGACTGGCTCGGACACGGCACGCGGCGGGAACGACTCACCGACGCGCAACGGAGCGAGCTGCTGTACGAGAGCGCCAAGCAACTGTTGCAACGCCAGGTCCGGCCTGCTAGCAGCATCGAGGACCTGCGCGTCGACTTCGCTGGCCTGCAAGCCCTGCTCCGGACAGGTGTGATGGTTAATCACATCTACGATGAGATCGAGGATCTCAGCGCGGAGCTCAGGCCTTGGAACAGCGGTTTTCTGCTCATCGATCAGCGGAAGGCGCTCAGGGGGCGGCTCGGCGACCCGAAGTCGGTGCAGAAGAATGAGAACGAACTCGGGCATCTCTATGCCGCGCAAGGGCGGCTTACTGAGTCCATCGAGGCGTACAGCAACGCGATGCGTCATGCCGAAGAACGGGCGGACGTGCTCAACCGCATCAGGATCGAGCTGAACCTGGCCGGAGCCTACTGGTGGTACGGCGACGTAAAAGAGGCCTGCGCCAAGTACAGCGCGGCCAGGAAGAACTGCGACGAGAGCATCCGCCGTGACCCTAACAGGTACAGCGTGCTCCGCGCGGTCCGGCTGGGCGCCCTTGACGGCATGGCCGACTGCCACCGGCACCATGGCCGTTACGACGAGGCGCTGGAGCTGGCCCGGCTGGCAATGGACGAGCCCGAGCATCCCGCATATCCGGACACGGAGGAAGGCTGGGATGCCGCCGCTCGGTGTGTCGGCATCGCACTGAAGCTGGCCCGATGGCATATCGAACTCGGCGAGGACCATGAGGTTGATGTCCTTGTGGCCCAGGCGAGGGCGGAGATAGAGCGCCAGGAAGACCGGCCGCGACTAGCCGGGCGCGAGCGAGATGATCTCCGGGCTTTCTACAGCGCGGGAGTGGCTGGAAGTCACCTCCTGCAGGGGCGGTTCCACGAAGCCAGCATGATGGCGAACCTGGCGGTGCGGGACGCGCTTAAGTTCGGCGATCCGGCGACCTTGCTCCTGGCTCGGACGAGCCTCTGCTACGCGTACTTGTTTGGGGACGACGCGGACGATGCCGCAGCTACCCGGCAGATCGATAGCGCGGCACGGTACCGGCGACCAGGTGGTCCGCTCATCGTCCCGGCGCTGCAAGCGCTGGTCGCGCCGGGCGGCGACGACGCCCGCACTCGGTTCGAGCAAATCTTCAAGGAGACGGACAAGCGCATCGAGCGTGATGAGGACGACATCACGGCCTGGAACTATCGTGGGTTCGCTATGTGCGGTCTGGGTCACCGTTTCGGCGTGGAGGAGGCCCGCGAGACGTTCGGTACGGCACGCGAGAAGACGCTCCGGCCTGCGCCGAACCGGGTCGGCCTCATCGTCCCCATGCTCGAACTGCTTGACCGCCGGAGCACGGCACCGGGTCGCCTGCAATCGGTCATCCGGGACCTCCGCACGGCCGGTGCCCGTCCTGCCGACGCGTGAGCCCCGGACCGCTCCTCGCGGGCGGTGGCGGTTTTCTCAGCCGGACGCTCCTCGAGAGCCACGGGCGGTGTCCCCTGTCCGCTCTGCATCCGCACGCAACCAGCCCTCCGCCTGCGCGCGAACGATCGCCTCGATGCGCGTCGAGACGCCCATCTCCTGGTAAAGCGTCTGCAACATCCGGAACATCGCGCGCTCGGAGTATCCGGACCGCTTGGCGAGTTGGGCGACCGTCGATCCCGCGGCCAGTTGTCGAAGCCACGACAGTCGCCGCGCACTGAGGAACTCCGGAACCGCGTCGGCCGAGCGCGGTCCTGAGCTGAGCGCACTCGCCACCGCCGCGGGCATCACCGCCTGCCCATCGGCCGTCGCCTCGACAGTACGGCGCAGGGCTCCCGGCGTCACCTCGCGCTCGAGCACCGATCGCGCGCCGGTACGCACCGCTCTGGCCCCGATCTCTCCTGGATCGTCCTCGCCGATGACCGCGATCACGGCGTGCGTACCTCCCTCGTCGCATAGCCGTTCGAGGAGGTCCCAGTCAGGCTCTCGGACGAGCGTCAGCAGGACCAATTGCCGCCTCCCGCGTCGCACCCATGCCAGCACGTCTGCGGGAGTCTCGACGTCGTGGCCCGCGGCGGACAACACAGTGGCGACCCCCTGCCGGAACATGGGCAGGGGGTCGACAACCGCGACCTGGACGGCCATCGCAGACAGGAGTCCCTTCTGGATCGCTAGAGCCTAAACACCACGATCGCCGAGCGCCCACCCGGAGGTGCCGCTCTGGCGGACCCCCGCCGCTTATAGGACAGGTTCGTGCCCATAACCGTTCATAGACCTGCGGCGCGGGCGCTTCCTAGCGTCGAGGAAGATTCCTGCGAAGGAGGTCGTCATGGGCAGTCCCGCCGGACCAGCGCATTACGTCCTGGTGACCAGCACCGAGCCAAAGCAACTGTGGGACGGGGAGCGTGACCTGGTCGGCAAGCTTCCACCGGAGCTTCAGAGAGCGATTACTGGAGCCGTCAGGGATTTCATCGAGTTGCGCCAAATGTCGTCGTCAGACATTTCGGCGGAGTACGTGCTCAAGAAACTTCGTAACGGGCAATTCTGGGCCCGGATCCTTACGGCTGGCGAACACCTCCTCCTTGATCTGATCGAAACGATCATCAGACAGGAAACACGACGGGATCCCCCCAGGCAGGCTTAGCGACGCTCCTCCGTGCTCGTGGGCGTCCGCTCAGCGGATGGCGCGCATGATGATGGTGGAGCCAGGTTCCTCCTCCTCCTCCTCCGGGGAGGGGCGGGCGAGGGCGTCGAAGAGAACGCCGTCCAGCTGGGCCACCAGCGTGCGGGCCGCGCGCCCCGCGTCAGGGACGCCGCCCGCGCCCAGGCCCTCCTCGGCCATCCGGGCGAACCGCTCACTGGCGGCGTCCAGCTCGGCGCGCAGGAGGGCGCCGTCTCCTGCGTCGGGGGGAGCTGCATGCGGGCGCGGGTGCGGGTCCTGGCCGGGCCGAGCCAGTGCTTGATCGGGCCGGTCAGGGTGGCGGCGGCCTGGTCCCTGGTGCTCCAGGCGCCGGGTGGGAGCCGGGTGACCGCGGGCTCGTCCAGCTCCAGCAGGCGTTCCAGGACGCCTTCGAGCAGCGACCGCCGTGTACGGAAGCAGCTGGTCGTGCTGCCGTCGGCAGCCCGCGCGCGCATCGGCGGCCCGGTGTGTGAGGCCGCGCAGGCCCTGCTCGGCGATCACCTCGATGGCGGCGTCGGCCGCGCGCTGACGTCGCGTGTTCATCGGTGGCGTTCCACGGTGACGGGCACCCCGTTGAGCACGGCCGTGCCGCTGATCTGGTCGAGGTGGGCGGGATCGGTGACGGCGTTGGCGCTCGCCTCGACGGTCAGCTCGCCCGCGGCCGAGCGCACGGTCACGAGGTCGCCGTCGCCCAGGTCGCGGGCCGCCATGTCGCCGGGATACATGAGCAGGTGGTGGCGGGGACGGCCCTTCACCAGGCGGCGGGAGTTGTGCATCCAGGAGTTGTTGGCGCGCAGGTGCCGGCGTCCGCTCAGGAGCAGGGTGCCGGGGTCGGGCGGGCGCAGCAGCTCCGTGGCGGCGTCGGCGGCGGCGGCCAGCGGGACGGGAGGCGCGGTGCGGACGCGGCGGCGCGGGGTCTGGAGCCGCCGGGGCAGGCCGGGCCGCAGCTCGCCGAGGTCCGCTCCCTGCGGCAGGCGACGCAGCCGGTCGAGCGTCAGCCGATAGGGGCCGGTACGCAGGCCGAGGTCCACTATGCGGTCCGGCCGCAGCCGGAGCATGAGGGCCGCGCGCAAGGCGCCGCGCCTGACGCCGTACCGGCGTGCGAGCTCCCGGAAGATCTCCCAGTTGTGGCGGGTGCCGGGCGGCTTGGGCAGAACGCCGGGCACGTAGCGGGCGGCGGCGGGCGCGGCGGCGAACTCGCGGGCCACCCGCCGCACCGTGTCGGGCACGACGCCGGTGGCGGCCTCGACGCGTTCGGGGGTGAAGGGTTCGAGGGCGCGGCGGACCTCGCCGAGGCCGTCCACGTACGCGGCGGGACTGGCCAGGCCCTCGTCGAGGATGACGCGTACCAGCCCCAGGATCAGCGCGGCGTCGGTGCCCGGCCGGATGTAGTGGTGCTCGCCGCCGAGCCTGGCGATCTCCGTCCTGCGTGGGTCGAACAGCACCATCTTCCCGCCGCGCGCGAGCAGTGCCTTGATGCGGCGCGGCAGGCCGGGCGCCGTCATGAGGCTGCCGTTGGAGACGGCCGGGTTCGCGCCGAAGACCAGGAAGTACGCGGTGCGGTCGATGTCGGGGACGGGGACCAGCCACTGGTTGCCGTACAGGAGCCGGGCGACCACCTGGTGCGGCAGCTGGTCGACCGAGCTGGCGGAGGGTGTAGCACCCTCCCGCTACAGCTGTAGCAACGGGTCAGCGCGGGCGGCTCAAAGCGGCTTCCGCGAGGTCCGTCCACCGCTCGGACGCGGAAGGCGGCACGACCACCCAGTCCTTCACCACCTTGCCCTGCCCCATCGGGTCGAACAGGGACGCACCGTCCAGCTCCAGCGCGTCTTCGTACTCGGGAGTGTCCCTGACCAGGCGGAACACCATCGCGCCGTCGCGCTGGAGGCTCGCGAACACCTTGCCCGCCTGGTCCTTGAGCGCGGGCCTGCCCATCATCGTGGAGATCCGTACGCCGAGGTCGGCCAGCTCGGCGCCGACCTGCTGGAAGTGTTCATCCGGGCTCATCATGATCGATACCTTAAGGCGTCATTTGGGGCCGCAGATGCCCATGGCCCGGCCGGCCAGCGCGGGATCCTCGGCCGCGTCGAGGAGCGCCATCGCGTAGTCGGCGCGGGCGAGCTGCGCCGCCCCGCCCGTGGCGTTGTCCGCGAAGTCGATGTGCACCCGTCCTGCGGGCGGCTTGTCGTTCAGCATGGTCGCGCGGGCGATGGTGTAGTCGAGCCCGCTGACCTGCAGCATGCCCTCCGCCCGCGCGAGGTCCACGTAGGCCGCGCGGAAGAACAGCCAGGCCAGGGTGACCGCGAGCCTGGGGCGGGTGGCCGGCACCGACCTGCTGCTGGTCATCACCACCCGTCGCACGCCGGCCTCGCGCATGGCGGTGATGAGCGTGCGCGCGATGCCGCTGCCGCCGACCGCGGAGATGACGGCGTCCTGCCCCTGGACGGCCGCGCGCATGGTCGCGAGGTCGTGCGCGTCGCCCGCGATCACGCCGGCGAGGCCGCCGCGGTCGGTGAGCAGCTCGGGGCGGCGGGCGAAGGCGGTGATCTCGTGGCCGCGCGCGGCGCCCTGGGCCAGGACGTGCTTTCCGGTACGGCCGGTCGCGCCGATGACGAGGATCTTCATGGTATGGCACCTCTCCTTATAGCGATTTGCACTATAGCCATACGATCAGGTTATAGTGCAAATCGCAATAATGAAGGGGGCACCAGAGAAGGAGCCGCGACCATGTCCGAGAACGCCGAGATCACCGCCCTGCTCACCCGCCTGGCCGACGCCTGGAACGCGGGCGACGCCACCGCCTACGCCGCCCTCTTCACCGAGGACGCCGACTACATCACCTTCGACGGCACCCACACCGAGGGCAGGGCGGCCATCGAGGCCGCGCACCGGTGGCTGTTCGACGGGCCGCTCAAGGGCTCCACCATGCCCGCCCCCGCCGAGCCCCGGTTCAAGCGGCTGGCCGACGGGGCCGTACTCGTGGTCTCCAAGGGCGGCACCGCCGTCGGCGGGCAGCTGCGCAGCTCGACCGTCTCCTTCACCGCCGTCCGCACCCCAGAAGGGTGGCGGTTCGCCTCCTTCCAGAACACCCGGGTGAGCACGCCTTGACCTGGAGCGCACTTCAGCTCCTAGCCTCGATCTCACCGTGAGGCGCCGCGGGCATCCGACCGTCACCGACGACAGGAGAAGTCGCGTGAAGACCGTAGAGCTGGGACGTACCGGCGAGCAGGTCAGCAGGCTCGCCCTGGGCTGCATGATCATGGGAACCGTCACGCCGGAGGACGAGTCCGTCACGATGCTCGACCGGTACGTGGCGGCCGGCGGCAATTTCCTGGACACCGCCGACTGCTACTGCTGGTGGGAGAACCGGGGCAGTCTCGGCGGCGAGAGCGAGGAACTGATCGGCCGCTGGCTGCGCCGGTCGGGCAAGCGTGACGACGTGTTCCTCGCCACGAAGGGCAGCGCCGTCGTCCGCGACCTGGACGCCGTCTGGACCGACGAAGGGCCCGACTGGGACGCGGCCTACCGCACCTTCGTCGGCGCCGGGGCCAAGACGCTGCGCGACGCGATCGACGGCAGCCTGCGCCGGCTCGGCACCGACCACGTCGACCTGTACTACGTGCACGTCGACGACCGGGCCACGCCGCTTGAGGAGACGCTGGAGGCGCTGGCCGGCATCGTCCAGGCCGGCAAGGCCCGCCACATCGGCTGGTCCAACGTACGGACCTGGCGGCTGGAGCGGATCAGGCAGCTCTGCGCGCAGCACGGCTGGCCGGCGCCGGTCGCGCTCCAGCAGCAGCACTCCTACCTGCGCCGCCGGGCCGGGCTGCGGCACGCCTCGATCGTGGACGACGAGCAGCTCGACTACCTGGAGACGCACGACGACCTCACGCTGGTCGCCTACTCCCCCATCCTCAAGGGCATCTACGACGACCCGGCCAAGCGGCGCGGCCACTGGGCGATGGACCCGTACGAGGGCCCGGACGCCGAGGCCAGGCTGGCCGCGGTCGCCGAGGTGGCCGCGGAGGCGGGGGTGACGCCGAACGCGCTGGTCCTCGCGTGGCTGATGCACCAGAGCGCGCCGAGCATCGTCCCGCTGATCGGGCCGCGCACCCTTCAGCAGTACGAGGCTGCGCTACCGGCCCTGGACGTCAAGCTCACCGACGACCAGCTCGCCCGCCTCGCCACCGCCGGCGCCTGACCTCAACGCACCTCGACCCCTTCGGCCCGCTCGGGGCCGGAGGGGTCGCCGCTGTCCTGCCAGGCCGTCGGGACGGCTGAAGGCGGCCTCGACCCGCTGCGGCAGGGCCGCCGGGTCCTCCGACCGGCGCATGGCAGCCGTGACAGGCCGGCAGCAGACCCTGGCCAGGACCGCCCGCGCCGATGTGGAGCGCGTGCGCCGTCCGCTCTGATGAACCGCTTCGGCGCGCATTTTCGAATGTCGTCAGCTTTGTGGAGCGCTTTTGCCGGGAGGGTTCGTTCGATACAACCGTGACGCTACATGTGTCATCGCGATCACGTTCTTATTCTGAGCCGGACGTGTAGGGGTTTTTGCCGCAGGCGGGAAAATCCGCCTCGGCGGCCGTCCGAGAACAGGGGAATTCCGGCGATGACCGCAGCGAACGCGCACGTGCCCGCCTGCCCGATCACCCATCCGCTGGACCTCGGTCCCGACGGGGTCAATCGTCCCGGCCTATATCCTCACGCCCTTTATCACGAGCTGCGTGAGGCCGAAAACGGCGTGCATCAGGTCGTCCGCTCGAACGGTTCCCCGGCATTCCTGGTGACCCGTTATGACGATGTGCTGACCGTGCTCAGAGATCAGGCGACTTTCTCCCGGAAAGAGGCGCTCGAAGAGGACGACATCGACCTCGACGGCACCATTCTCGGTCTCGACGACGCCGAGCACGCCGCCGTGCGCGGCGTCGTCGCCGACCATTTCACGCCGCGGGCGGTGCGCCGGCTCGGTCCGCGGATCGAGGCCGCCGCCTCGGCGCAGCTGGCACACCTGCTGGAGGCGGGCGAGCCGGCGGACCTCATGGAGTCGTACGCGCTGCCCTACGCGCTGAACGTCATCAGCGACCTGTTCGGCCTGCCGGCGCAGGACAGGTCGCGGTTCAGGGCCTGGGGTGAGGCGTTCCTGGCCACCAGCGCCCTCAGCCGGTCAGAGGCCGCCGACGCCCAGCTCGCAATGATCGGCTACCTCGCGACCCTGATCGAGCGACGGCGCTCCAGGCCCGGGGACGACCTGCTGTCGACGATCGCCGCGCGGGGAGCGGCTCTGCCTCCCGACCAATTGCTCAAATTACCGCTCGCGCTGCTCGTGGGCGGCTGGGAGACGACGGCCAGCAGCATCGGCACGTTCACGCAGGTTCTGCTCTCCCACCCGTACGACGATCACGAGACCGCCTACGCCTATCTGGCCGAGCATCCCGAAAGCGTGGAGCCCGCGCTGGTGGAGTTGCAACGCATGTTCACCACGGCCGCGGCGGACGCATTGCCGCGCCGCGCGACCCGCGACACCGTTCTGCCGAGCGGAGCCCGTTTACGAGCGGGCGACCTCGTCATCCCGTCCCACGTCACGGCGAACTACGATCCCCGCGTCTTCCCTGACCCGCACCGCATGACCTTCACCCGCGCCCCGAACCGCCACCTGTCCTTCGGCCACGGCGCCCACCACTGCATCGGACGCCATTTGAGCCACACCGAGATATCGGCGGCCATGAGCGTGCTGCTCCGCGAGTTGCCCACCCTCAGGCTCGCCGTACCGGCGGAGGATCTCCAGCGCAAGACCGGCCAGATCATCGCGGGCCCGGTGAGCGTACCGGTCGCCTGGACCTGAGTGCGGAGGTCAGCCGCCGGGCCAGTGGGCCGGGGCCGGGCGAGGGCCCGGCCCCGGATGTCACTGAGGCGTCACTGAGCCGTCACTGAGCCGTCACTGAGCCGTCACTGAGCGCGGAACGTGCCGCTGATCTCCACCGTGACGGGGAAGCCGTCCACGTCCGACGGCAGGCGGGAGGCGAGCCGGTCGAGTGCCGCCTGATCCCGGACCATCACCTGGACGACGTCCGCGCCGCCCGGCCCCTGGACGTGCGTGACCGCCTCGACGCCGCGCACCCCCAGCCACTTCTCGGCGACCCGTTCGACCGCTGCGGCGATGGGCGTGGCGTCGGGCAGGTCCGCGGTGAACACGGTGTGCTCCGGCAGCCCGCCCTCCACCTGCCCAGGGGGCTCGAAGTTCTGGTCATCGGCCATGAGCGGCTCCTCAGGAAGACGCCTCCCCTACCCCGGCATCGTACGGCCGCGTCAGGTGTGGAGGTTGATGTCGAGTGCGTCCAGAACCAGCCGGATCGGGTTGGCCAGCGTCTGGGACGTGCTCCCGGCGAACAGCAGGCCCACGGGCGGGAGCGCGCCGCTCCACGCCCACACGATCGAGCCGGAGTCGCCGCCCGCGCTGAACTCGGGCGCGCCGATGGGCCTGATCGCGATCTGGTTGGTGAAGAACGCGGGACCGCTGTCGTAGTTCACGAACCCGGACCAGGCCAGGCCGTTGATCACCCCCTGCCGGAGCTGCGTGGTGCGCCCGGTCTTGCCGACGACCATGTTGAACGCCGGCGCGACGGGCGCGGAGGAGATGCGGAAGAACGCCTGGCCGCCGCCCCAGACGTAGGTCAGCTCACGGCGTACGCGCTCGGGCCAGCACCAGGCGACCGCGCAGTCCACCAGGTTGGGCGCGCCGCCGAAGGCGATCGGGCGGAAGCGTTCGAGCACCGCGATCTGGTCGGCCGGCGAGGTGCCGCCGTCGAACGAGCCCGGCTGGACGATGGGGTCGTTCAGCGACGCCTTGTTCTCGTCGGCGAGCACGTGGTTGTTGCTGAGCAGCATCAGCCGCTGGTTGCGCGGCGCGCTGCGGCCGACGGCCAGGCAGCCGAGCGTGCCGGCCGTGACCGCGGTGTGGCCGGTGGAGACGCCGCCGGGCGCCGGGCGGATGCGGAAGCGGTGCGGCTGCGCGTCGAAGACGCCGTGGCGCACCATCATGGGGACGTCGCGCGCGGAGGAGACGCCGAGCCCGTCCACCACCATCTCGCGTGCCGTGCTCGTCTCGGTGGGCTCGGCGGTGTAGACGGTGAGCGCCGGTTCCCCCGGCGCGAACGCCGAGCCGGGCTCGCCGAGCCCGATGGCGACGGCCTGGACGGCGCCGCTGGGCCGCAGGAAGCTGTCGACGTCCTGGGCCCCGGGACGGCCTTCCCGGTGGATGCGCATCAGCGCGTCTTCGAGCTCGCCGTGCGCGTCGCGGATGGGACTGGTCACGTCCCGCAGCGCGGCGTCGGTGACCGCGCCGGCGGCGCGGGCCATGACGTCGTCGGCGACGGACGGGAAGGGCTCGGGCAGTCCTGAGGGCGCGAGAAACTCTTCGTTCGGCATCGTTGCCTCGATTCGGCCGGTTTCCGCTGACGGGGACGGCCCGGCCACCCCTACCGGGCCGCTGAGGGCCTCAGTGTCCTCCCGTACGACCGGCCCGACGTCAGGGCCCGGCCCAGGGTTATCCCTAGTCCGCGGCCCTCAGGTGTCCGGGGCGGGTCCTGGTCAGACGCGCAGGATCTTGGGGCCGGCCTCCCCGTAGCGCTGCGCCGCCGCCCTGGGCAGTTGCTTGCCGGTGACGACCCAGGTCACCTGGTCGAGCTCGCCGAACTTGGCGAAGCTGGCCACGCCGAACCTGGTGTGCTCGCACACCAGCACGCACTGGCGGGCCGCCTGCAGCGCCGCCGTCTTGGCCGCGGCCACCGTCGGATCGGGAGTGGTCAGCCCGCGTTCGATCGACACGCCGTTGGTGCCCATGACCGCGAGGTCCACGTTCAGCTCGGCGAGCATCGCCGTGGCCCACTTGTCGACGGTGCCCATGGTCGCCGGGCGCAGCCGCCCGCCGACGATGATGACGTCGTGGTCGGAGTGCCGGCCGAGCTCGGCGGCGACGGTCACCGACCGGGTCACCACCGTCATCCTGTTGAGCCGGCGCATCGGCCCGATCAGGTCCTCCGGCAGGGCGCCCTCGTCGATGAACACGGTCCCGACGTCGGCCATCATCGCGGTCGCCGCCTCCGCGATCGCCACCCGCTCCTGGGTCTTGGCCTTGTGCCGGTGCTCCAACGGCGTCTCGTACCGGCCGATGTCGGTGGGGTAGAAGACGCCGTACGAGCGGACGATCAGCCGCTGCGCCTCCAGCGCCCGCAGGTCCCTGCGCAGGGTCGCGGGCGAGATCGCGAACATGTCGGCGATCTCGGAGACGACGGCACGGCCCTCGCTGCGGACGTAACCGAGGATGCGCTGCTGACGGTCGAAGGCACGACCTTGAAACACGCTCGACATCTGCTGACACCCTTGCACATGTGATGGAAACGTTCGCGCAATGGTCACAGATTAGGCACCAAATGACCAGAATCGAGCACTTAACCGCCAGTAAAGTCGGCACACGTTCGTTCCCGACGCGATGGGTGGTAGCCCGTGAGCAGTGGAGTCAGCGATCTCGAATCGGGATCGGCACTCTCCGTCAGCGCCCGCCGGCCTGACGACACCGGGCAGAAGGCGTCCGGCCAACAGGCTGCGGCACGCCGTCGCCGGCGTGGCTACCTGCTGTTCGCCGCCTTCGCGATGCCCAACCTGGTGCTGATCGCCGTCTTCGCGTACTGGCCGATCATCCAGAACATCTACCTCAGCTTCACCACCTGGGACTTCATCTCGCCGGCGGCCGAGTGGGCCGGGTTCCTCAACTACCAAGCCCTGTTCAGCAGCTGGTCATTCCCCGACGTACTGCTCCGCACGCTGGTGTGGGTGGTCGTCGTCGTGGTCGTGACCCTGGTGCTCGGCCTGGCGCTGGCGATGCTGTTCGCGCAACGCATACGCGGCACCACCTCGGTGCAGACGCTCGCCTTCGCCCCCCACGTGCTGTCAGGGGCGGCGATCGCGACCATCTGGCTGTTCATCTTCGACCCCAACCACGGCCTGAGCCGGATGGTGTTCGAGGCGTTCGGCGCCACCTCGCCGGCCTGGACCAACGACGACTCATGGGCGCTGTGGGCGCTGATCATCGTCTCCATCTGGAAGGGCCTCGGCTTCGTCGCGATCGTCTACCTGGTGGGCATCCAGCAGATCCCCTCGGAGGTGCTGGAGGCGGCCAGGATCGACGGCGCCGGCCGGTGGACGCAGTTCCGGCGCATGATCTTCCCGCTGCTCTCCCCCACCACGTTCTTCCTGGTCATCACCCAGACGATCTCGGCCTTCCAGGCGTTCGACGTGATCGCCATGATGACCAGCGGCGGGCCCGCCCGCTCCACGACCACGCTGAGCTGGTTCATCTACGACGAGGCGTTCAACCGCACCAACGTCGGTGTCTCCAGCGCGGCCTCCATGATCATGTTCGTGGTGCTGATGGCGATCACCGTCCTGCAGTTCCGATTCGTCGAGCGGAGGGTTCACTACTGATGACGGTCATGCCGACCGCGGCGGCCACCGAGCCCACCCGCCCCAAGTCGCCGGCCTCCCGGCGCACGCCCTGGTGGGGCGTGCTCGGCCTGGTGGTCACCGCGCTGATCTTCCTCCTCCCGATCTACCTGTTCGTCACCACGGCGTTCAAGACCAACGAGGACATCAACACCTGGCCGATGCGGCTGATCCCGCAGTCGCTGACGCTGGAGAACTTCGTCACCGCCTGGGAGCTGGCCCCGTTCGGGCAGTTCCTGGTCAACTCGGTCGTGGTGGCCGCGGTCGGGACGGTGCTGAAGGTGGTGCTGGCGGTCTTCACCGCCTACGCCTTCGCCTTCCTGCCCTTCCCCGGCAAGCGCTGGCTGTTCGTCTTCATGCTCGGCGCGCTGATGGTGCCAGGGCACGTGACGCTGCTGGTCAACTACATCACCGTGGGCCAGCTGAACCTGCTGAACACCTACGCCGGCCTCATCCTGCCGGGTGTGGCCTCGGCGTTCGGCACGTTCCTGCTCCACCAGTTCTTCCGGTCGCTGCCGTACGAGGTGCTGGAGGCGGCGCAGATCGACGGCTCCGGGCACCTGCGGACGATCTGGTCGTTCATCCTGCCGATGTCGCGGCCGGCGATCATCACGGTCGGGCTCATCGCCCTGATCGACGAGTGGAACAACTTCGTCTGGCCGCTGATCGTCACCAACTCGGTCAACATGCGGACGCTGCCGATCGGGCTGCTCTACCTCAAGGAGAACGACGGCATCAACGACTGGGGCGCCCTGATGGCCGGGACCCTGTTCGTCGTCCTTCCGGTGACCATCGTCTTCCTGCTGGCGCAGCGCTACATCGTCGCCGGCCTGGCCGGGAGCGCGCTGCGCCGATGAGCATCACGTACTTGAGAAAGGAAGCAGCGTGACGGGACCGAGTTTCAGCCGTCGCCGGCTCCTGTCCGCCGCCACCGCGGCCGCGGCCGGCCTGGCGCTGAGCGCCTGCGCCGGCCGCAAGGAGGGCGAGTACGCCCAGGTGAGCGGTCAGGTGCCGGACAAGTTCGCCCGCCGCGAGCGGGTGGTGCTGTGGAGCGCGTTCACCGCGCACAACGCCGAGGTCCTGCAGACGATCATCGACGGGTTCAACGCGTCACAGCAGGACATCTACTGCGAGATCCAGCTGTTCCCCGGCTACCCGGCGCTCGACTCGAAGCTGGCCGCCAGCTTCGCGGTGGCGCAGGTGCCCGACCTCGTCACGCTCAGCGACGTGAACTGGAACCGCTATTACCTCGCCGAGGCGCTGGAGCCGCTGAGCGGCTACTTCGACGCGGGCTTCCGCCCCGACGCCTACCACCCGACGTTCCTGGCCGAGGGCACGATCAGGAACGAGATCTTCTGGCTGCCCTGGGCCCGCTCGACGCCGCTGTTCTACTACAACAAGGAGATCTTCGCCGGCGCCGGTCTGCCCGACCGCGGCCCCAAGACCTTCACCGAACTGCGCGAGTGGGGACAGCAGCTCAAGGGCTACAAGCACAAGGGCGCGCCGATCAGGATGCGCGCCTACACCGGCAAGGACGACTGGTACTTCCAGGGCTCGTCCTGGGCCTTCGGCGGCGCGTACTCCGACGGCATGACGCCGATGCTGGAGTCGGAGCAGACGGTCGCCGCGCTGGAGTTCGACCGGGCCTTCATCCACGACGACAAGATGGCCTACCTGACCAGCGACGTGAACGCCGACTTCGCGGCCGGCGTGACCGCGACCATCTGCAACTCGACCGGCGCGCTCACCTCGCTGCTCAAGGCGGCCACGTTCGAGATCGGCGCGGCCTTCCTGCCCGAGCAGGACCAGCCCGGCGTGCCGACCGGCGGCAGCGGCCTGGCGATCATGCGCAACGCGGCCAAGGAGCGCAAGCAGGCCACCTGGGAGCTGGTCAAGTACCTGGCCGGCACG
Organism: Nonomuraea sp. NPDC049504; assembly: GCF_040676845.1. Lineage (NCBI taxonomy): Bacteria > Bacillati > Actinomycetota > Actinomycetes > Streptosporangiales > Streptosporangiaceae > Nonomuraea > Nonomuraea sp. NPDC049504. The sequence goes on along the minus strand of NZ_JBFAPT010000033.1, from coordinate 42,604 downwards.
GGTGCGCCCGAGTGGAGCCTCAACACCGGCTATCTCCCGGTGACGACCAGCTCGCTCAACTCGCCGAAGATCAAGGAGCGCAACGCCAAGTCGCCGCAGTACCAGGTGGCCCAGGACCAGCTGAGCCGGGCCCGCCAGGCGGACGTCATGCGTCGCTACGTCAACGAGACGATCTCCGAGATGCTGATCGTCCTGCAGAAGGTCTACTCCGCCAACGCCGACCCCGCCGAGACGCTGCGCGAGGCGATGCGCAACCTGGACCCCGCCGTCCAGCGGGTGATGCCGAAGTATCACCGGCTGGTGGCGCCCTGATTTCGGACCTCTCGTGCCGCCGCTCCGACGGCCGCCCCCCACGGGACGTCACGGACAAAGAGAAGAAACGAGGAAGGAAGATCGTGGCATTTGCCATCGTCGGACACCGCGGCGCCATGGCCGAAGCACCCGAGAACACCATCGCGTCCTACCGGGTGGCCGAGGAGGTCGGGGTCGACGAGCTGGAGACCGATGTCCGCATCAGCGCGGACGGGCAGCTGTTCATGCTGCACGACGCGACGCTCGACCGGACCGCCGCCGGGCCCGAAGGCCAGGGCCTGGGGCCGGTCGCCGAGCTGACCTGGGCGCAGATCAGCGCGGTGGACGTGGGCGGGGGTGAGCGGGTGCCCACGCTGGAGCAGATGTATCAGGCGACGACCAGGTTCGTGCAGCTGGAGATCAAGGACCTGGCCGCCATCGACGGCCTGACCGACTTCTTCCCCCAGCATCCCGAGTACGCCGAGCGCACGATCCTCACCGGCTTCTCGGTCGAGGCGATGGCCACGGTGGCCGAGAAGCTGCCGGACATCCCGCGCGGCATCATCGTCTCCAAGTGGACCACCGCCGAGGCCCACCCCGGCGGCTACCGGCAGCTGCTCAAGGACACCGGCTCCAGCCGCATCCACAGCGGCGGCGAGGGGCTGACCGCCGACGTCGTCAGGCGGCTGCACGACGAGGGTTTCCCGGTGCACGGCTGGCCCACCCGCACCGAGGACGACCTGCGCCACTGGGTCGAGCTCGGCGTGGACGGCACCACCGGCGACGACCCCCGCACGGTGCAGCGCTGGCTGGCCGAGGCACTGCGTTGACCGTGAAGACGGCCGGGATGGAAGCGGTGCTGTTCGACATGGACGGCACCCTGTTCGACAGCGAGCCCCTCTGGGACGTCAGCCTCGCCGGCCTGGCCGCCCGGCTCGGCGGCGAGCTGCGGCCCGAGATCCGCCGCCAGGTGGTCGGCAAGAACCTGCGCGACACCGCGCATCTCCTCCACGACGACCTGGGCATCGCGGCGGACGCCGCGGAGTCGGCGGCATGGCTGCTGGAACGTACCAGGCAGCTGTTCGCCCTCGGCGTGCCGTGGCGGCCGGCCGCGCAGGCCATGGTCGAGTCCGTACGCCGGCGGGGCATCCCCACGGCGCTGGTGACGTCGAGCCACCGCGTCCTGGTGGACGAGGTGCTGGCCCAGCTCGACCCCGGCACGTTCCAGGTCGTGGTCTGCGGCGACGAGGTGAGCCGGCCGAAGCCGGACCCCGAAGCGTACCTGACGGCGGCGCGGCGGCTGGGCGTCGATCCGCGCGGCTGTGTAGCGCTGGAGGACTCGGTGCCCGGCGTCGCGTCCGCGCTGGCCGCGGGCTGCCTGGTGGTGGCCGTGCCCGAGGACGGCGCCGCGCTGGGCGACGGTCACGGGGCGGTGGTGGCAGAGCTGGAGAGCGTCACCGTCGACGGGCTGACCTCGCTGCTGGCCGCCAGGCTGGGCTGAGCACGTTACAGCGCCGCCCCGGCCGGGGCGGCGCTGTAACGCTGCCGTGTGCGCGGGCGATTCTCAGGTGGCCGATCGCGGTCATCGGGCGACGGGTCAAGCCATGAGAATCGTTACGGGCGCTCTGTCAAGCGGTGGGTGATCCTCGCCCTGTACACCACCCTCGCGCCGATCATCTTCAACGTGTTCCCCGCGGGCGGCCCGTGGTGCTCGCCAACGGCGGCGACGTGATCGCCGGCGCCACCTGCGTCACAGCTTGAGCAGCAGCTCGGTGAGTTCGGCCGGCATGGTGATCATGCAGTCGTGTCCCGTCGGCAGCTCCCACACCTGCGCGGAGGCCGGGACAGGCCGCCGCTCGATCCCCTCGGGCACGCCGGCCACGCAGTGGATGTGGGTCCGCGGGATGAGGCGCAGGGCCGGGTCGGTCAGCCGTACCGGCTGCACGAAGCAGCCCACCGGCTGGTCCGTCAGCATCTCCCGCAGCCACGCCGCGTCGGCCGGGTCGGTGACCCCGAACAGCCCCATGGGCGGCATCTCGGGCATGGGCGGCACCAACCAGCCGGGCTCCGTCTCGGCCGCGCGCTCGATGAGCGCCCGCGTCATGGGCTGCACGTCCAGCGCGCTCTCGCCGTCCTCGGGGACCATGGCGTCGAGGTAGACGAGCCGGCCGACGCGCTCGGGCACGCGGTCGGCGGCGGAGGTGATGACCAGCCCGGCGTAGCTGTGGCCCACCAGGATCACGTCGGTGAGGTCCTGCTCGGTGAGCAGGCTCACGATGTCATCGACGTGGGTGTCCAGGTTCACCTCCGGGCCGCGCAAATGGACCTTGTCACCGAGGCCGGTCAGCGACGGCGCGAACACCCGGTGCCCCGCCTCGGCCAGCAGCGGGACGACCCGCTCCCAGCACTGCCCGCCGTGCCAGGCTCCGTGGACCAGTACGTACGTCGACATGCTCGATGCTCCTCGCTCATCTGCGGTTTTCGTGCAGGACACGAGGCTGCCGGGCACGCGGTGACACAACCAGAGCCCCCGTCATCCTGGGGGCGGCAGGGCCAGGCACGGCCGCATCGGCACCGCGTACCGTGGGAGTCATGAACCTTCTGGGCGATTACGTACGCGCTCGCCGGGAGCTCGTCACCCCCGGCCAGGCCGGTATCCCCGCCACCGGCGTGCGGCGGGTGCGCGGGCTGCGCCGGGAGGAGGTCGCGATGCTCGCGGGCATCAGCACCGACTACTACCTGCGGCTCGAACAGGGCCGCGACCGCAACCCCTCGCCGCAGGTCCTCGAGTCGCTCGCCCGCGCGCTGCTGCTCGACGACGACGCCACGGCCTACCTGCTGCGCCTCGGGGCCAAGCAGCCCGGGCGGCGACGGCGGCGCGCCCGCAAGGAGACCGTGCCGCCAGGGGTCGCCAAGCTGATCGGCACGATGCCGTTCCCCGCGTACGTGGAGGGCCGCTACTTCGACGTGCTGGCCGCCAACGCCCTCGCCACCGCCGTGTCACCGCGGCTCGTGGCGGGCCGCAACCGGCTGCGGGACATGTTCCTCGATCCCGCCGAGCAGGCCCTGCTCCCCCGGTGGGAGGACGGCGCGGCGGGCATGGTCGCCGGGTTCCGCAAGTCGGTGGGCACCGACACCGACGACCCCCGCTTCATCGAGCTGGTCGGCGAGCTGTCGCTGGCCAGCCCGCTCTTCGCCCGGCTGTGGGCCCGCCACGACGTCAACACGTGCGCGGGCACGCCCAAGAACCTCGACCATCCGCAGGTCGGCGAGCTGTGGCTGAACCGCGAGCGGCTGAGCCTCGACGGCGCGCCGGGCCAGACGCTCGTCGTCATGCACCCCGACGCCGGCACCGGCAGCGCGGAGAAACTGTCCCTCCTCGCCTCCCTCTGAGCCGCCGCCCGGGAGACAGGCGGCCGGACGGCTCGCCTCCGCCGAGCCGGGTGTCAGGCGGACGGCGGTAGCTTCACCACGCGGAACTCGACCGGGCGGCGCAGCCGGAAGCCGAGGCGTTCGTACAGGCGGATCGCGCCGGTGTTGGTGTCGGCGGCGTGCAGGAACGGCTGCTCGCCGCGCTCCTTGACGCCCGCGACGATCGCGAGCACCAGCCGCCGCGCCAGCCCCTGACCCTGGTGGGCGGGGTCGGTGCAGACGGCGCTGATCTCCGTCCACCCGGGCGGGCGGAACCGCTCGCCGGCCATCGCCACGAGGGCGCCGCCGCGGCGGATGCCGAGGTAGACGCCGAGCTCGACGGTGCGGAGCAGGAACGGCCCCGGCTGGGTGCGGGCGACGAGGTCGAGCATCTCCGGCACGTCCGCGGGCCCCAGGCGTACCACGGCGTCGTCGTGTGCCCCGGCGACGTGCTCGCCGGTGAGCTGGACGCCGGGGATGAGCATGGACTCGGCCACGTCGGCGGGCGGCGCGGGGGCCGGGCCGGTCATCACCACGGTGCCGTCCGCGCCGGCCAGCGCCGCCGCGTCCGCCCAGTCGGCGGGGCCCGGGTCGGGCGGCAGCGACACGAACGGGGAGACGTCGAGCGGGTAGCGCAGCACCCTGCCGCGCTGTTCCGCGAGGTGAGCGTGCGTTCCGAGCAGCGCGGCGCGTACCGGGTCGTCCAAGGGGCCGGCCGGCGGGGAGGCGTGGAGCGCGACGCAGGGAGACGTGGGCGCGGTCATGCAGCGACCTTATCGGGCGCCATACCGGTGTTCGCCCGCAGCACACCGGCACCAGGCCCTGACGAGGGCCGCGCGCCCCTCGGAGATCTACCTCAAGCCCGCCTCCTCCTACGTGCGGCCGGGCGTCGCGGCGAACTTCGCCACCGTGCTCGAATCGGCGCGCCGGCGCGGCGAGACCGCCCTCGGTTACCGCCTGCACGACCACAGCCAGGAGGCCCCGGCCTACGGCGTGCGGCTCAACCCGCCCAAGGACGCCGAGCTGGTGCTGGAGGCGCACGACAGCGTCATCCTGCTGGCGGAGAGCTGAGATCCCGGTACGCCGCGCCGGGATGATCGCCGGGCAACCGCTCGCAGAGGTCAGCCGTTCTGGGTGGTGATGCGGGGGATCGGGAGGACGGGGAACGGGTTGTCGGGCAGAAGGAGCACCCGGCGCGCCTGGTCGGGCTGACCGGCCGCGTCCAGATGGAGGAGGGCCGCGCCGATGCCGGCCGCGCCGACCATGTACCCGGTGTCCGCGCTCACCTCGCCGGGCCTGACCCGGCGGTAGGCCTGGTACCAGCGGTAGCCGCGCCCGTCGTGGTCGTCGGCCCTGGCCACCAGGTCGGCGGCGAGCGTACGGGCGAACTCCAGGCAGGAGGCGCGCCCCGTGACCGACCAGAGCCCGACGAACAGCTCCACCAGCCCGGCCGTGCCGCAGCACTGGCAGGCCGAGTTCCAGTAGCCGGGGGTGCGGCGCGGCGGGGCCGAGCTGTCGACCACGCCGTGCGCCAGCCGCTCCACCCAGTCCAGGTCGTCGAGGTCGCCCGTCACCCGGTGCAGCTCGTAGAACATCCTGGCCACGCCGGCCGCGCCGGAGCAGAACCCGGCGTAGTACAGCTCACCCGAGCTGGGCACGTGGTGGGGGACCAGCGCCCGGCCGTCGGCCGTCACGCTCACCTCGCGGACGAAGCCGGCCCCGCTGCGGGCGGCGCGCAGGAAACGCTCGTCGCCGCTCACCCCGTACAGGCGGGCCATGAGGAAGGCGATGCCGGCGGAGCCGGCGAGGAAGCCGGGGGTGATCGCGTCGGAGGGCAGGCCGTCGAGTCCGCCGTGCCGGCTGCCGGGCACGGGCAGCCCGGCGATACGCAGGCCGGCGCCGACGGCCGCGGCCTCGTACGCGGGCTCGCCGAACCGGGCGGCGGCGCGCAGCAGCCCGAGCACGATGCCGCCGTCACCGTTCTGCGCGGGGTCGAACGTCCAGCCGAGGCCGTCCACGCGGGTGCGGCCGCGCTCGACGATGGACTCGGCGATCGCCGCGGCCTCGGCGTCGAGCCGGTCGTCACCGAGCGCCCAGCCGGCCTCCATCAGCGCGATCATCGTGCCGGTCAGCCCGTGGTGCAGGGTCAGGTCGTCGTCCTGCCGCCAGGTGGCGGCCAGCCACTGCGCGCCGCTCCGCGCGTCCTCCAGGTACGCGTCGTGCCCGGTGGCTGCGGCCAGCTCCAGGAAGAACAGCACGATCCCGGCCGCTCCCGAGTAGAGGGACCGGGGCCGCGGCGGCAGCGCCGGCCTGCCGTGCCGGTCGGGGTTGGCCCGCCAGTGCCTGCCGTGCTCGTCGTCCACGGCGGCGGACCTGATCCAGCGCGCGGTCGAGAGGGCGGCCGTCATCGGAGAGTGGGCACGAGCGCTCATGGGGCGCAGCTCGTCCAGGCTCATGACCGGACTCTGGCACATTCAGGGCACATATCGCAGGCTTTCCGATTATTTCCGTAGGTTTGATGGAGAACTATACCCAATCAAGCCAGTAGGAATATCGGCTCGGTCTCTTCGGCCCGATCACGGCGGCGCCTTCGGCTGAGCCGCATGCACATGAGGGCGTTCTCATCCGGGCCTCACCTTGGTCCAACCACCGGCGTTCATGGTGGAGCACAGTCGACAGATGAGGAGCGTGCGGTGGTGCGAGGACTGCGGTGGCGGCTGCCGGTGATCGCGATCGTTCTCGCCCTCGCCGACGCTCCACTCCCGGCCATCTGGCCGGACGCCGGTTCGCCGTCCGCGGCGGTCCTGCACGTCGCCGCGTACGACGACGATGACGATGACGATGACGACGGCAGCGACGATGGCGGCAGCGATGATGACGACGACGACGGGGAGAACGCCGCACCACGAGCCCGCATCGGCCGCGAGCGCCCTCGTGGCGGCACGAGAACCGGCACGGGCAGAACCCTGCGCGGCGCCCAGCAGCCACACACACGGACCGCAAACGACAAGCCACCCCAGAAGACCCACTCCCCCCAAACCCCCCAGGCCCACACCCCCAAACCCACAAAACCAGACCCCGCCACCACCAGACCCGAACCCGGCACTACAGGGGCATCACCCGGCCCCAAAGGACCAGAACCCAGCTTGGCAGGAGCGGAACCCGGCCTCGCAGGAGCAGAACCCGGCCTCGCAGGAGCAGAGCCCGGCGTCACGGAACGACATCCCAGCACCACAAGAGCAGAACCCGGCACCACAAGACCAGAGCCCGGCGTCGCAGAACGAGAGCCCGGCACCACAAGATCGGAGCCCGGAGCGACCGACTTGAGCCCCGGCGCGACGCACCTTGAGGCTGGCGCCACTGACGCAGCCAGCGCACCCCGCAACAGCACCGTTCCCCACGACTCGAAGAGCTCCGCCACCGACCACCCGTCGACGGCCCTGATCGCGCTGACGGCCATCGCGGGCACAGCCGGCATTCTGGGCGGAACCTACTGGCTGATGACCAGGCTGCCCACACACGCCGCTCCCCTGGGCCGCCCGACTCTGGCGGCTTTCCCGAACCCACCACCCGCCAGCACGCACCCGCCGCCCCCATCACAGGCCGCAGACCGGGCGGCAGACCAGGCCGCAGACCGGGCCGCAGACCGGGCCGCGTTCACAGCCGCGATGACCACGTTCACCCGCGCCCGTCACCCCGACCCAGGCTGGCGCTGGAAACGAACACGACACAGACAGTAAGCAGACACCCGGGAGCCAAACCGCCGCATCCGGACAAGCCCCAGAAGCCCCCCGATCCGCCGCACGCAGCTCCGCCCCACCCAATCCCGCCGCACGCAGGGTGGCCGCACGCGGACTTTCAGTGGGTGCGTGCGACAGGGGGCCAGGGGTGGGGATGGCGGGAGGTGATCATCCCCGTCAGCGCTGTCAGGGGGTTAGGACGAGTTTGCCCTGGAGGTGGCCGGTGTCCAGGAGGCGGTGGGCGTCGGTGACGCGGTCGAAGGGGAAGGTCTCCTGGACGTGGACCCGGAGGCGGCCCTGGGTGGCGAGGTCGGCCAGGCGGTGCAGGGCGATCGGGTCAGGTTCCACGGCGATGCCGCTGAAGCGCATCCCGGCCGCCTCGTAGGCCGCCGCGAGCCCGGCGTCCTCCTCGGCGACCGCCGTCACGAGGTGGCCGCCGGGGCGCAGCACGCCGAGCGACCGCTCGACGGCGTCGCCGCCGATCGTGTCGAGCACCACGTCCACGTCGCGGACCTGCTCGGCGAAGTCGGTCGTCGTGTAGTCGATCACCTCGTCCGCTCCCAGTCCCTCGGCGAAGGCCCGCTTGCTTCCGCCGGCGGTGGTGATCACGTACGCGCCGAGCGCCTTCGCGATCTGGATCGCGACGTGCCCGACGCCACCGCCGCCGCCGTGCACCAGGACGCGGTCGCCCGCTGTCACGCCGCCGACGTCCACGAGGCCCTGCCACGCCGTCAGGCCGACGACGGGCAGCGCCGCGGCCTCGACGTGCGAGAGCGCGGCCGGCTTGAGCGCCAGGTGCAGTGCGGGGGCGGCGACGAGCTCGGCGTACGCGTTCGCCGCACGGGGGAAGAGCGGCATGCCGAACACCTCGTCGCCGGGCCTGAACCGCCAGCTGAGCGACTCCTCGACGACGCCACTGACGTCCCAGCCGAGGACGAACGGTGGCGCGCCGAGCAGCGGGAACTCCCCTGCCCGCAGCCGCGCCTCCAGCGGGTTCAGCCCGACCGCCTCGACCCGGACCAGCACCTCGGTCGGCATGGCCCGAGGCGCGGGGGCCTCTTCGAGTGTGAGCACTTCAGGGCCGCCGAGCCGCCGCTGGGTGATGACGCGCATGATGACTCTCCTGCCTGTAGATGGAGGTGGCGGAATCAACGCTAGGTATCCGATAGGAACCGCCAGGTACCTTTGGCTCCATGAGCGGTTCCTGCGATTTCTTCCTCGCCGACTGCCCGGGGCGGCTGGCGGTCGAGCTGATCGCCGACAAGTGGACGGTGGTGGTGCTCGCCGGTCTCAGCGCGGGCCCGGTGCGTCACGGCGAGTTGGTGGAGCTGATCGGCGGGATCTCCCGCAAGGTGCTCACCCAGACGCTGCGGCGCCTCGAGTCGCACGGGCTCGTGCGGAGGCAGGCGTACGCGGAGGCGCCGCCCCGGGTCGAGTACGAGCTGACGCCGCTCGGTGCGACGCTGATCGAGCCGATCCACGTGCTGACGGAGTGGGCGCGCGAGCACGGCGACGCGGTCCTCGACGCCGTCTCCACCCAGCCGGTCGCCCGCCACGGCTGAGGGTCGGGCTCCCGGCCGGATCGCAATAATTTCTATATCCCGGAAGAAGCGACGAAGCGCTCCGTCAAGGTTTACAGTGCGTCCCGACCGAGGGGGCGCCATGGAGTTCGGAATACTTGGTCCGCTGGCGGTGTGGCGCGACGGCGCGCGGCTCGATGTGGGCACGCCCAAGTCACGGGTGCTGCTGGCGGTGCTGCTGTGCCATGCCAATCACCCGGTGTCGCAGGATCAGCTCGTCATGGCGCTGTGGGGCAGCACCCCGCCGAAGAGCGCCACGAAGAACGTGCAGACGTACATCCACCGGCTCAGGCGGCGGCTGGGCGCGCCGGACCTCGTCGTCCGCCAGCATGCCGGCTACCTGCTGCCGGTGGCCGCGGAGGAGCTGGACGCGACCCGGTTCGAGGAGCTGGCCGGCGCGGGGCAGGCGGCGGAGGCCGCGGGCGACCTGGCGGAGGCCAGCCGGCTGCTGCGGGAGGCGCTCGACCTGTGGCGCGGGCCCGCGTTCGCGGGGCTGGTGGACGTGCCGATGCTGGCGGCCGAGGCCACGCGGCTGGAGGAGGTCCGTCTGTCGGTGCTGCAGTCGCGGATCGCCGTGGACCTGCGGCTGGGCCGGCATGCTGGGCTGCTGGGCGAGCTGACCGCGCTCACCGCCGCGTACCCGCTGCAGGAGCGGTTACGAGCGCAGCTGATGCTGGCGCTGTACCGGTGTGGGCGGCGGGCCGACGCGCTCGCCGAGTACGCCCGCGCCCGCGCGACCCTGGTCGAGGAGACCGGCCTCGACCCGGCCGAGGAGCTGCAGGACCTGCATCACCGGATCCTCACCCAGGACCCCTCGCTCGACCTGGAGCCGCGCGGCACGACGCCGCCCGCCGAGCCGGCCGAGGAGCCCGCCGAAGCGCCCGCCCAGGTCACGGCAACGGCTACGCGGGCGGCTCCGACGCCGGCCGAGCTGCCGCCGGACATCGCTGACTTCACCGGCAGGGACGACGAGGTGCTGCACCTGACCGACGTCCTCACCAGGCCGCGGCCCGGCACCGTCGCCATCGCCAGCATCGCGGGCATCGGCGGCCTGGGGAAGACGACGCTGGCCGTGCACGTCGCGCACCGCATCGCCGAGCGCTTCCCCGACGGCCAGCTCTACGCCGACCTGCGCGGCGCCTCCTCCGACCCGGCCCGCCCCGAGGACGTGCTCAGCCGCTTCCTGTTCGCGCTCGGCGTCAGCACTCACGGCATCCCCGAGTCCCTGGAAGAGCGCGTGGCGCTCTTCCGTAGCTGCATGGCGGGCCGCAGGATGCTCATCCTGCTCGACAACGTCGCGGGCGAGAAGCAGGTGCGGCCGCTCCTGCCGGGGGCGCCTGGCACGGCGGTGCTGCTCACGGGACGGGTCCGGCTGGTCGGCCTGGAGGGCGCGAGCCTGCTGGAGCTGGACGTGCTGCCCGCGAGCCAGGCCATCGACCTGCTCAAGCGCATCGTCGGCGACGACCGCGTCAAGGACGACATGGACGCGGCTCTGGAGATCATGCGGCTGTGCGGGCGGGTCCCGCTGGCGGTCCGCATCTCGGCGGCCAGGCTGCTCAGCAGGAGGCACTGGAGCCTGTCGCACCTCGCCGGCGTGCTCGGCGAGGAGCGCCACCGGCTCGACGAGCTGGTGGCGGGCGACCTCGACGTGCGCGCGGGGTTCGAGCTGAGCTACCGGATGCTGCCCGCGGGCGCGCAGCGGGCCTTCCGCCTGGCCGGGCTGCTCGACGCGCCCGACTTCGCCTCGTGGGCGGTGGCGGCGCTGCTCGACGTCTCGGTACGCCAGGCGGAGCGCGAGCTGGAGACCCTGGTCGACACGCATCTGCTGGCGCAGACCGGGCCCGACGAGACCGGCCGGCTCAGGTACCGCTTCCACGACCTCATCAGGTTGTACGCCCGCGAACGCGCCCAGCGCGAGGACCCCGAGCCCGAGCGCCAGGCCGCGCTGCGGCGGGCCCTGGGCGCGTGGCTGGCGCTGGCGGAGGTCGCGGCGGAGCGCGTGCCGGGCTCCTGCTACGCGTCCATCCACAGCGAGGCGCCCCGCTGGCGGCTGCCCGCGCGGTTCTCGGGCCCGCTGGTGGCCGATCACATGGCCTGGTTCGGCGCGGAGCACGCCGCGCTGATGGCGGGGGTCGCGCAGGCGTGCGAGGCGCGGCTGACCGAGCTGGCGTGGGACCTCGCGGGCTCCACCGAGAAGTACCTCAACGCGCGCGGCCTGTACGACGGCTGGCAGCGGATGCACGAGCAGGCGCTCGCGCTCTGCCGCGAGACCGGCGACAGGCGCGGCGAGGGCGTGCTGATGCGCGGCCTGCTGGAGGTCACCACCTGGAACTCGCCGCCCGGCCAGGGGCCGGCGATGATCAGCATGCGGACCGGCGCCACGCGGCTCCTCGACCTGTGGACCGAGCTGGACAACCCGATCGGGATCTCCGACGCGCTGGCCAGCCTGGCCTGGAGCATGACCGCCGACGGCAACGGCAGCGCGCAGGCGCTCGCCCTGGCCGAGCGGGCCCTGCGGACGGCCGTCGAGGCGGACTACCTCGGCGGCCAGGCGCGGGCGCTGCACGTGATGGCGATCATCCACGGCGAGGACGACCCGCGGGCGGCGCACTCCGTGCTGGAGCGGGCGACGAAGGTGGCCGAGGCGCTCGGCAACCCGCACTACAGGACGACCATCATGCAGTTCCTGGGGGCGGCGAAGGCGTTCTGCGGCGACTTCGCCGGCGGGCAGGAGCTGCTGGAGAGGTCGCGGGAGATGGCGCGGCGGGCGAACTACCGCTACCAGGAGACGTTCTCGCTGCTGTATCTGGCCAAGCTGTACGCCGCCGTCGGCGACGAGCGGGCCAGGGCCACCGCGGAGCTGACGCTGGCCTACAGCGAGGAGGGCAACTACGGCCACTACGTCGCCGACTCGCTGGCCGTGCTCGGCCGGCTGGACCTGGCCGAGGGGAACGTGGCCGGCGCCATCTCCACCCTCGAACGCTCGGTCGCGATGTGGCGCACACGTGGCTGGGTGCCGTACCTGGCGCACGCGCTCAAGGATCTCGGCGACGCGCACGGCGCGGCGGGCGACCACGGCACGGCCAGAGCCGTCTGGGAGGAGGCCAGGAGCCTGTTCGAGGGGATCGCGCACGAGAAGGGCGTGCGGACGCTGGACGCCCGCCTCACCCGCACACCCGCCAAGACCGACTAGCCGGAGCCTCCGCAGCGCCCACTCCGGTCAGTGGCCGGCGCCCACCTGCCCGCCCGCGACGGGCTCGTGACTCGGCTAGTGGCTCGGCTAGTGACCGGCGTCCGTCCCCGCGCCCACCACGGCGACGGGGCAGGGGGCGTGCTGGAGGAGGTGGCGGGCGAGGCCGTCGCGGGCGGCGGTGGCGCGGCGGACGACCATGAGCGTGGCCGGTGCGTGGCCGGCGGGCTCGATCCGTACGCCGGGATGGCTGGCCGACCACTCCGTGAGGTCGCTCTGGGCGGCCAGCCCGACCTGGCGCAGGAGCGCCTCCTGGCCGGCGAACTCCAGGACGGCGGCGCCCGGCTCGGGGTCGGCCACGACGACGGGCCCTGGGCTGGGCGCGAGAGGCAGCGGCCCAGGGCCGCGGACGACGATGACGGGGCAGGCGGCGTACAGGGCGGTGCGGTCGGCGACCGAGCCGACGACCGCCCTCGGCAGCGCGCCGAGCCCCCGCGAGCCGACCACGACGAGCTCGGCGTCGCGGGAGAGCTCGATCAGGCGTTCGGCGGCCGGCCCTTCGTACAGGTCGGTCTCGGCATTGACGCCGGCGCTGGTGTGCCGGGCGCAGTCGGCGCCGTGCCACACCACGTGCTCGGCCGCCTTGCGCAGGTGGGACTTGGCCTCCTCGTCCGCCTTGCCGTACGGCCACTGCCAGGCGTGCGCGACCAGCAGCGGCAGGTTGCGCAGCTCGGCCTCGTCGAGCGCCCAGTCGAGGGCCTGCATGGAGAAGTCGGAGCCGTCGTAGCCGAGCACGATGTGTCCGCCCATCACCTGCCTCCCCCCGGTCACAGCAGCGGCGGGACGCCGATGAGGTCGTCGTCGTCGTAGGTCACGTCGCAGGCCACGTCCACCACGCCCTCGACCGCGCGGACGGCCTCGGTCAGCGCGACGGCCTGCGACCTGCGGCGCACCCGCCCGCCGATCCGCGCCACGCCCGCGTCCACCTGGACGGTGAACGAGCCGTCATCCGGGAGCACGGCGCGTACGTCCCGCTCCAGGTCGGCGGCCGGCCGGGTGAAGACCCGCAGCACGTCGCGCTGGTGCAGGGTGCCGACGACCCGGCCGGTCTCCTCGTCGACCACCGGTAGCTGCTTGATGCGCTTGGCGTGCATGATCCGGGCCGCACCGCGTACGGGGGTCTCGGGGGTGACGGTGATCGCCGGCGAGGTCATCAGCTCGCCCGCGGTGACCCCGGCGGCCTTGTCGTGCTCGTGCCGCTGTGTGCGCGACTCGAACATCGACACGCGGTGCCGTACCGGATCGACCTCCTTGAGCAGCAGGTCGTCCTCCGAGACCACGCCGATCGGCCGCCGCTCCGCGTCGATCACGGTCACCGCGCCGACCGCGTACCGTCTCATCGCGGCCACGATCTCCGCGAACGTCGCGTCCGGCAGGACGGCGATGGCCACCCGGCCCATGACGTCCTTGACGGGGATCGGCATGACGTCACCTCTCCTTCAGCGCTTCCCGCCGGGAAGGACGGGTTCAAGGTGGAACATTCCGGTCACGACCTCACCCGGACCGGCCTCCGGCCTGGCGCGCCCTGCGACGGCCGACAGCACGTCCCTGGCCGTGACCAACCCGACCAGCCCGTCGCTCGACAGCACGGGCACGGCGTCGCAGCAGGCGTCGAGCATCAGGGCGGCGATCCTGGGCAGCGGCGTGTCAGGGCGTACCCGGGGCAGCGGGCCGCGCTGCAGCAACGACCGCACGGGACGGGTGGACTGCTCCTCAGGGCTGCCCGACCAGGAGGCGGCCAGGTGTTCACGGCTCAGGATGCCGAGCACGTGCCGGTTCTCCACGACGGGCAGGTGGTGCACGTCGGCCCTGCGCATCAGCTCCCATGCCATCAGCGGCGACTCGTCCGGCGTGACGACCACCAGGACCCTGCTCATCACCTGCGACGCGGTCAGCGACTCGATGTTCATGACCCCTCCTTCCTGCTCTCACCCTCCCCTGTCGCAGGCCCCGGCGCCCGGGTAGGAAGTCCCGCGGGCGACCGCCTTTGGTCCCGTGCTCACGCCGGTGGGCGCACCACCGCCACGGTGCCGCGCGCGTGCTGCAGCACGCCTCTGCTGACCGAGCCGAGCAGCAGCGCGCCGATCGCGCCCCGGCCGTGGGAGCCGACGACCACCAGGTCGCACGGGGTGGCGGTGAGGGCGTCCACGGGGTGCGCGCACTGGATGTCCATGACGGTGGGCACCTCGGGGTGCTCCGCCTGCCACCGCTCGGTGCGGGCGCGGACCAGCTCCTGCTTGGCGGCGCGGACCTCGTCCGCGTCGTAGGAGATCTCGGGCGCGAACGCGTGGACCGGCACCTCCCACGCGTGGACCAGGTGGAGCGTGGCGCCGCGCAGGGCGGCCTGCTCGAAGGCGTAGGCGATGGCCGGTTCGCAGCTCTCGGAGCCGTCGACGCCGACGGCGATCTCACCCGTACCATCGCCTGTACGATCACCGGGGCCGTCACGCACCACGACCACCGGGCACGGCGCCTGCCCCGCCACCTTCATCGTCACCGACCCGAGCAGCGCCCTGGTGAAGCCGCCTAGCCCGCGGTCGCCGACGACCAGCTCGTCCGCGTCCCGCGCCTGGTCCATGAGCACGGCGGCGGGCGTCCCGTCGACGACCCGCGTGGTGACGGGCACCTCGGGCCGCCGGGCGCGCGCGGTGGCCTCGGCCGCCTCCAGCACCTTCGCCGCCGCGCGTCTCAGCGCCTCGTCCAGCTCGGGGACGTCCGCTCCCGCGATGACGTAGGGCCCGGGGACGGCCACCCCGGTGATGGCGTAGGGCCCGCGGTCGAGCGCGTGCACGATGCGCAGCTCGGCGCGCTTACGCAGGGCGTCGTCGGCGGCCCACTCGACCGCCGCGGCGGCGGGAGCGGAGCCGTCGGTGCCCACGATCACGAGACCGCTCATTCCGGTCCCCTCACCGGGGGCGTTCCCGGCAAACGCGGCTCGGGGCAAGCATGGCGCGGCCGAGCCTTTACCGTCCCGTGAGGCTCGCGGCTCCGCCTCTGGGCAGCCGGACCGCGACGGGTACTCACCGGGAGGCAGGCGATGAGCGATGGCCGGGCCGTGCTGGTCGGCTACGACGACTCCCCCGCCAGCAGGCATGCCCTGACCTGGGCGGTCGAGGAGGCGCGGCTGCGCAACCGGCCCCTGCTCGTCTGCCATGCGCTGCACTGGCCGTACGCGCTCCGGCCCGTCTCCGACGAGGTCATGGCGCAGATCGAGCAGGTCGCCCGCGGCGTCGTGGAGGACGGCGCCCGCCGCGCCCGCGAGCTCGCCCCCGAGCTGGACGTCAGGCCGCTGGTGAAGCCGGGCACCCCCGCCGCCGTGCTGCTGGAGAGCGCGCACGAGGCGGAGATCACGGTGCTGGGGTCGCGCGGGCAGGGCGGGTTCGAGGGCCTGCCGGTGGGGTCGGCCGCCGTCCAGGTGCCGGCGCACTGCTCTCGGCCGGTCGTCGTCATCCCGTCCCAGTTCGAGGCGCAGTCGGGCCAGGACGCGCGGATCGTGGTCGGCCTGGACGGCTCGCCCGCCGCCCTCGCGGCCGTCGAGTTCGCGCTGGACGAGGCCGCGCTGCGGCTCGGCAGCGTGACGGTGCTGTGCTGCTGGAGCGACTGCGGTTCGGCATCGTGGCCCGAGCCGCTGCCGTTCGTGGACTCCCGGGCGCTGCGGGCCGGCGCCGAGGCGCGCTTCCACCAGGTCACCGCGCATCTGGCGCGCAGGCGGCCCGACGTGCCGGTGGCCGCGCGGTTCGTCACGGAACGCCCCCAGCGTGCGCTGCTCGACGCGACCAAGGACGCGGCGCTGCTCGTGCTCGGCAACCGGGGCAACGACTCCCCGCCCTGCCTGCTGCTCGGGCAGGTCACCCAGAGCGCGCTGCTGCACGCCTGGTGCCCGGTCGCGGTCACCCCGGCGACCGTCATGCGACCGCGCATCCCGCCCGACTGACGTACCGAACCCGACTGACGTACTGAGCCCGACTGACGTACTGAGCCCGACTGACGTACTGAGGAGTGAGCACGTGAGCGGACCCATCGTGGTGGGCGTGGACGGCTCCACGCCTGCGCACACGGCCGTGGAGTGGGCGGCCGCCGACGCCCGGCGCAGGCGCCTGCCGCTGCGGCTCGTGCACGTGTGCGAGCAGAAGCGGGGCGCCGAGGGGCTCAAGTACTGTGCGGGCACGTTGGAGTCCGCCGCCGACCGGGCCCGCGCGGCGGGCGCCCTGGAGGTGCAGACCGAGCTGCTCGAGGGGAACGTGGTCGAGGCGCTGCTCGGGCAGGCGGTGACCGGTGACTGCGTGGTGCTGGGCAGCCGGGGCGTGGGCGGGTTCGCGGGGCTGGCGCTCGGCTCGGTGAGCCTCGCCGTCGCGGGGCACGCCGAGGGGCCGGTGGTCGTCGTACGGGCGGGCGCCGCCGCGCCCGAGCACGGCAGGATCGTGGTGGGCGACGACGGCTCCGCGACCGCCGGCGAGGCCATGCGGTACGCCGTCGCGCAGGCGAGGGCCAGGGACGCCGGGATCCTCGCCGTGTACGCCTGGTCGCAGCCCATCCTGGCCACCTACGGCCCGCAGTTCGCCGACCTGTTCACCGACTCCTTCGAGGAGGATCGCGCCGCCGCGCAGGAGCGGCTCGCGTCCTGGGCCCGGGAGTACCCTGACGTGCGCTTCGACGGCTCGCAGGTGCATGCGCACCCGGTCGCCGCCCTCGCCGACGCCTCCGCCTCCGCCGAGCTGGTCGTGGTCGGCTCGCGGGGCCGCGGCGGCTTCACCTCCGCCGTCCTGGGCTCGGTCAGCCACGGCCTGCTCCACCACGCGGTGTGCCCTGTCGCGGTGGTACGCCCCCGCCAGGGTTAAGGCTGGGCTGCGGCGCTCGGGCCGGGGACCACGGCCACCGGGCAGTGGGCTCGGTGCAGGACGCTGTGGCCGACGGAGCCGAGCCGGTTCGCGGGCAGCCCGCTGAGCCCCACCGAGCCGACCACCACGAGGTCGGCGGTGCGGGAGGCCGCCGACAGGGCCGCGATGGGGTGTTCGAAGCTCATCGACACCGACAGCTCGACGCCGGGGTGCGCCTCGCGCCATTCGGCGAGGCGGCGGGCGATGTCGTCGCCGTCGTCCACCATGATCGGGCCGAAGCCGACGGGGTGCGGGGCGGCGGGCGGGCTGCGCAGGCCGTGCAGCGCGTGCAGGCGTCCCTGGCGGGCGACGACCTGCTTGGCGGCGTACTCCAGGGCGCGCTCGGCCGCCGGCGACCCGTCGTACCCGACGACGACCTCGCCGGTGGGCGCGCGGGGCAGCCGCCTGACCACGACCACCGGGCACGCGGCGTGCGCGGCCAGGCCGAGCCCGACCGAGCCCAGTACCAGCCCGGCGAACCCGCCCAGCCCTCTGCTGCCCGCCACGACGGTGTCGGCCGCCTCGGACTCGGTCACCAGCCGTTCCGTCACCGCCCCCGTCACCAGCGCGGTCGAGATCGGCGTGTCCGGGGCCGTGTCGCGGGCGTGGGCGGCCGCGCCGGCCAGCATGCTCTCGCAGCGGGCGGTCAGGGTGTCGGTCTCGACGGAGGCGTCCATCGGGTGCTCGGCGCACCAGGGTTCGCGTACGTGCACGATCCGCAGGTGCAGCCCCCGGCGGGCGGCGTCGGCGGCCGCCCAGCCGAGCGCCGACCACGCCGACCGCGAGTCGTCGAACCCGGCCACGATGGATGCGGGCATCATGCGCCTCCTCCCCGAGGCGGTGCGTGCGCGGCGTTCCTCTGGTGGCCCCCGCCGCGCACGGGCCTTGTACCTGGCCATTTCCCCCGTATCGGGCGTCTACCCCTGACCGGCTCCGTTGCCGAGCGCGCGGCAGATGGTGGCCAGGCCGTACTCGAAGCCCTGCTCCACGTCGCCGCCGAGCCGGAAGTGGCCGCTGAGCTCCATGTTGATGAAGCCGGTGGCCCAGGCCGTGACCGTACGTGCGGCCTCCAGGGCGTGCTGCTCGCCGACGAGCCGCCCCGAGGCGCGCAGCACCGGTTCGCTCGTCCGGGCGAGCGCCTCGGTCGAGGCGTCGAACATGAGCCTGAAACCCTCGGGCCTGGCGTGGGCGAAGCGCCGGTAACTGCGTATCAGCTCCTCCAGCGAGCCGTCGGTCGCCTCCGCCTGGGCTCTCAGGTCGTCGACGGTGGCCTCCGCGACGGCGGTCAGCAGCGCCGCGCGGTTGGCGACGTGCTTGTACAGGGACGGCGCGCGGACGCCGACCCGCTCGGCGACGTTCTGCATCGTCAGTCCTTGCCGGCCGACTTCCTCCAGCAACTCGCGTCCCGCGGCGACGATCTTGCTCAGCGAGGTCTTCTCGGGAGCCGGCACCCGTTTTCCCTTCCTACTAAAAGTTATTGACGTTAGCCATGATGGCTAACTACATTAGCCATTGAATCAGTTCCACACAGCCCCCGGAAGAGACCATGCGACTCGCACCTCATCTGCACCGCCTCGGCAACGACATCGTGGCGTGCTACCTCATCGACACCCCCGAGGGCATCACGCTGATCGACGCGGGCCTGCCGGGGCACTGGCAGGACCTGCAGGACGAGCTGCGTTCCCTCGGCAAGACCGAGGACGACATCCGCGGGCTCATCCTCACGCACGGCGACTCCGACCACCTCGGGTTCGCCGAGCGCCTGCGCAGCACCCATGGCGTGCCGGTGTTCGTGCACGCGGGTGACGCCGTGCGCGCCCGTACGGGAGAGAAGCCCAAGGTCGCGGCGGGTCCCATGCGGATCGGCCCCACGGTCGGGTTCTTCGCCTACTCCCTGCGCAAGAACGGCCTGCGCACCCGCTACGTCAAGGAGGTCACCGAGATCGCCGACGGGGACGTCCTCGACCTGCCCGGCAGCCCGGTCATCGTGGGCATGCCGGGGCACTCGCCGGGGAGCGTGGCGGTGCACGTCCCGATCGCCGACGCGGTCTGCGTCGGCGACGCCCTGACCACACGCCACGTCCTGACCGGCCGCACCGGCCCCCAACCGGCCCCCTTCACCGACGACCCGGCCGAGGCCCTCGCCTCGCTTGACCGCATCGCCGGCTTGCAGGCGTCCTGGGTCCTGCCCGGACACGGCGCCCCTTGGCACGCCTCCCCCGCCGAGATCGCCGACGCCACCAGAAAGGCCTGATGACCTGGGCGGGCGGCCCGAGGCTCGGGCCGCCCGCCGCTCAGCCGCCGCTCAGCCGCCGCTCAGCCGGCGATCAGGGTCGGGCCGTCCTGGGCCTCCGGCTCCGGGCGGGGAGCGGTGAGGAGTTCGGCCAGGTGAGTGGCGATCGCGGTGATGGTGGGCTGCTGCCACAGCAGGGTCGCCGGGAGGCGGCAGCCGAAGCGCCGTTCCAGGCGGCGGCGGACCATGACGGTCATCACCGAGTCCAGCCCCTGCTCGACGAGCGGACGCCGGAGCGCCAGATCGTCGGGGTCCAGCCGCATCACGGCCGCGATCTCCGCACGGACCTCGGGCTGCACGCGCTCGCGCAGCTCCTCGGGTGACAGGCCGGTGAACGACTCGGCGGGGCCGCGCGGGTCGTCCTCCGCCGGGGCGGGGGCGTCGATCACCGGGTAGCGCAGGCCCGTGAGGTGGCCCAGCACGCGGCCGTCCACGTCTGCGATCAGCGCCCGTACGGTGTCCTCCGCCTCGGGGTCCATCGCCGCGTCGATGATCACCGTGGCCGGCGGCGTGCCGGTCAGGACCACCTCGTCGATCCGCACCACCATCCGCAGCACCGGCTCTCCGGGGAACACGCAGGGCGCGACGGACATCGCCGCGTCCAGCGCCGCCGACCAGCTCCCCCGCTCCCCATGGACGGTGGCGCGGAGGGCGCCCTCGGCGCCGAGGAGGGTCCCGATCGTCCAGTCGAAGCCCGTGGACGGGACTCCGACGGAGGCGAGGCGCTGGTGGACGTAGCCAGGGTCGAGGGGGCGCAGGTCGCCGGCGTCCGGGAGGACGTCTGGCTTGACCTGGCGGGCGGCCGACACGTCGGCGGCGGCGTGCACGAGCCAGGCCGGTTCAGGCTCGCCGGGGGCCGCCGGGGTGCGGGCGGCGAGGCGGACGGCCGGGGGTTCGTGGACGACCTGGATCTCCCGGCGTTCCGCGGTCATCAGGGGGTGCAGCATCTCGACGCCGGTCAGCGTGACGTCCTCGTCCGGCCCCTGGGCGGCCGCTCGCAGGAAGGTGTTGACCAGGACGGCGGCCGGCACGATCTCGACGCCGTTCAGCGCGTGGCTGCCCGGGTAGGGGCGGTCGGCGTCCTGGAGGCTGGTGCGCCACACGCGGACGTCGCTGCCGGCGACGCTGGTCACGGCGCCCAGCAGGGTGTGGGAGTCCGCGTCGTGGCCCGGGTGGTCGTTCGAGGCCGAGGAGTCGCGCCAGTGGCGGCGGTGCTGCCAGGCGTACGGGGGCAGCGTGGTCAGGCCGCCGGACGGCTGGAGGCGCCGCCAGTCCACCTCGACGCCGTGGCAGTGGGCGGTGCCGACCGCGATCTCGAAGGTGGGCAGTTCGGGCTGGTTGCGGCGCAGGGTGGTGCCGACGAAGACGTCCTCGTACCCGTGCTCCGACAGCGTCTCGGTGACCGAGTGCGCGACCACGGGGTGCGGTGAGATCTCCAGGAACACGCGGTGGCCGTCCTCGGCGGCGGTCGCCGTCGCCGCGGCCAGCCGTACGGGGTCGCGCAGGTTGGCCGCCCAGTACGCGCTGTCCAGCACCGGCGTGGACCGGGGGTCGGGCAGCGTGGTCGTGTACATGGGGATGCGCGGCGCGCCGAACGCGAGCCCGGCGGTGGCGGCGGCCAGCTCGACGGCCAGCGGCTCCATCTGCGGGCTGTGGAAGGCGACGTCGGAGGCGACCCGCCGGACGATGATGCCCTCGGCGGGCCACTCGTCCAGCACGGCCTCGACGGCGGCCGGGTCGCCGGACAGCACCGTGGACCCGGGCGCCGACGCGATGGCCGCCACCAGGTCGGTCCGCCCGGCCAGCCGCTCCGACGCCTCCTCGAACGACAGCCCGACCATGGCCATGGCGCCCTTGCCCGCGGCCTGGCGCAGCAGCCGGGAGCGGCGGCAGATGAGACGGGCGCCGTCGGCGACGCTCATGGCACCGGCGGTCACCGCGGCGGCGATCTCGCCGACGGAGTGCCCGATGACGGCCACGGGTTCGACGCCGTAGGCGTTCCAGAGCCGGGCGAGGCCGAGCTGCATGACGAAGATCATGGTCTGGACGCGGTCGATGGCGTCGAGGTCGCCGCCGGTCAGGACCTGGCGGGGGGAGAACCCGATCTCCTCGGCGAAGATCGGCTCGACCTCGTCGACCAGCGCGGCGAACTCCGGCACGGCCAGCAGCTCACGCCCCATCCCGCGCCACTGGCACCCCTGCCCGGCGAACACCCACACGGGCCCGGGCCCGAGGTCCGGCAGCACGTCCCCGGTGATGACGGTCTCGGCGGGCACGTCGTCGGCGAGCCTGCGCAGAGCGGCGACGAGGTCGTCCCGCCCGGCGGCGGTCACGACCGCACGGCGCGCCAGGTGGGTACGGCGCAGCGCCAGCGTGTGCCCGACCGACGCCGGCCCAGCTCCGGCCTCGGAGGACGCCGGCCCGGACCCGCCCCAAGGAGAGCCCGGCTCGGACGACGCCGGACCGGGTCCGGTTTCGAGGTGGTCGGCGAGGCGGGCCGCGTACCCGCGCAGGGCCTGGGTGGAGGCGGCGGACAGGGGGAAGAGGCGCTCGCCCGCATCCCCTTCCTCGGGTCGCTCTTCGACGGGAGGCGCCTGTTCGAGGAGGATGTGGGCCACCGTGCCGCCGTAGCCGAAGCTGGACACGCCCGCCCTGCGGGGGTGGTCGCGGGCCGGCCAGGCGGTGGGCTCGGTCACCACGCGCAGGCCCGAGCTCTCCCATGGGATGGCCGGGTTCAGGGTGGTCAGGACGGTCGGCGGGATCTCGGCGCGGTGCAGGGCGAGCACGGCCTTGATGACGCCGGCGATGCCGGCCGCGCCTTCGAGGTGGCCGATGTTCGACTTGACCGAGCCGATGAGGCACGGGTCGCCGGCGGGACGGGCGGCGCCGTAGACGGCCGACAGCGCCGCGGCCTCCAGCGGGTCGCCGAGCCGGGTGCCGGTGCCGTGCGCCTCGACGTAGTCGACGGTGGACGGCTCGACCCCGGCCTGCCGGCAGGCGCGGGCCATCACGTGCTCCTGGGCCTCGCCGCACGGCGCCATGATGCCGTTGGTGTGGCCGTCCTGGTTGACGGCGCTGCCGATGACGAGCGCGAGGACGCGGTCGCCGTCGCGCCGCGCGTCCGACAGCCGCTTGAGCACGACGACGCCGCAGCCCTCGCCGCGCCCGTAGCCGTCGGCGGCGGCGTCGAACGACTTGGAGCGCCCGTCGGGCGCGAGGGCGCCCGCGGTGCCGAGGGTGAGGGTCTGGCCGGGCGTGGCGAGCAGGTTGACGCCGCCGGCCAGGGCGACGTCGCTCTCGCCGAGCCGCAGGCTCTGCGCGGCGAGGTGCAAGGCGACCAGCGACGCCGAGCAGGCGGTGTCGATCGCCATGCTGGGGCCGCGCAGATCGAGGGAGTAGGAGACGCGGTTGGCGACGGCGCAAGTGGCGGCGCCGATCCCGGTCCACGCCTCGATCTGGGGCAGGTCTTCGAGCAGCCGGCCGCCGTAGTCGGCGGTGCAGACGCCGACGAACACGCCGGCGTCGGTGCCGGCCAGCGTGTGCGGCGGCACGCCCGCGTGCTCCAGGGCCTCCCACGCGGTCTCCATGAGCAGGCGCTGCTGCGGGTCCATCAGCTCGGCCTCGCGCGGCGACAGGCCGAAGAACTCGGCGTCGAAGCCGTCGATGTCGCGCAGGAAGCTGCCATGACGTACGGCGTCGCGCAGCGCGGCGGCGTCCTCGGGACTGCGCCGCTCGTACGGGCGCCACCGGCCGCCGGGCAGCGGCGCGGTGGTGTTGCGGCCGGCGCGCAGCAGGTCCCAGAACTCGTCCGGTGCGTGCACGTCGCCGGGCAGGCGGCAGCCGATGCCGATCACCGCCACGGGTTCTGGACGGTCTGCGCGGGGGCTGTCGGCCATGCGCGTCGGTTTCCCTTCGGTGTTCAGAGCCATTGAGGGGTGTCGATGATCTCGATGACGGCGCCGGAGACGGTCACGCCGGGCCCGGTGCCCAGCATGAGCAGGTGGTCGCCTGGGCCGAGCCGGCCGGTGATGAGCAGGTGGTCGAGGGACAGGACCTGGTCGGCGGCGCCGCAGTGGCCGATGGTGCGGCCGTAGTCCCAGGTGGAGCGGGACATGGGCAGGTCGAGCAGGGCCATGCAGCGCTGCTCGACGATCTCCCGCGAGTAGTTCATGAACGCGACCTGGGTGAGGTCGGCGGCCTGGATGCCGCTCTCGGCGAGCAGTTGTTCGACGACCTCTTCGAGGGCCCGCTGGATGGAGAACAGCGCGGCGGTGGCCTCACCGGTGGGCATGACCTGGCGGCGGAACTGGTCGCTGCGGGCGGCGAAGCTCATCTTCCTGCCGACGGTGACGCCGGGCGGGAAGAGGGGTTCGCTGCCCCTGTGCAGCTCCTCGGCCTCGGTCACGGTCGTCGTGCAGACGGACGCCAGGCGGGCGAAGCCGGGCTCCTTGGTCAGGACGAGCGCGGCGGCGGCGTCGCCGCCGATGTAGCCGGGGCCCATGCGCCAGCGGTCCATGAGCGGGGTGCCGTAGTTGTCGGCGGCCACCAGCAGGGCGGCGGGCCTGGCGGGGTCGGCGTGCAGGTGGCCGGCCGCGAGCTGGAGGGCGATGAACATGCCGTTGCAGCCCTGCCGGATCTCGGTGGCCAGGGCGTCGCCGCCGACGAGGTGGCGTTGCAGGTAGGAGTGCGGTGGCCAGCCGTCGGGGCCCTGGTGCCAGGTGGAGGCGTACAGGAGGAGGCCGAGGTCGCCGGGCGCGCGGCCGCTGCGCTTGAGCGCGCTGCGCGCCGCGTGCAGGGCCATCTCGGGCGCCGGCGTGTCGCCGGCCACGGCCGCGCCGCCGAGCTGGTGCAGGTCGGCCTCCTCGGCCGGGTACCAGCCCTTGGCGACGGCCTTCTCGACGCTGACGACGGTGCGCGGGAGGTAGGTTCCCACGCCGCCGATGTAGGTGTCCGCGTACCGCATGCCTGCTCCCCGCTACACGGATTCGAGTTCGGTGACCATCGCGGCGATGGTGGCGACGTCGCGGAAGTTCTCGGGGTCGAGCTTGGCGGCGGGGACGGGGACGCCGAGGTCCTTGCGGAGGTAGTTGAGCAGCCGCGCGGTGCGCAGGGAGTCGAGCAGGCCGGAGGCGAGCAGCGGGGTGGTCGCGTCGATGGTGAGGTCGTCGCCGTCCTGGACGAGGTTGTCCTGGATGAAGGCGATCAGCTTTTCGGTGAGCTCGGTCATGCGCGGGTTTCCTTCGTGACGGGGCGGGGGGAAAGGACGCGGAAGGCCGCCGCGGCGACGGAGGTGCCGGAGCCGAACCCGACCATGAGCAGGTGGTCGCCGGCCTTGAGCCCGCCGGTCGCGAGCAGGTGCTCGAAGGCGATGAACTGGTCGACGGCGCCGCAGTGGCCGACGCGCCGCCCGTAGTCCCAGGTCGTCTGGTCCTCCTCGATGCCCAGCCAGGACATCTGCCCGTCGAGGTCCTCGCGCCTGCCGTGCGGGAAGGCCACCCGCGTGATGTCGCCGAGCTCGATGCCGGCCTCGTCGAGGGTCTGCTCTACCTGCTGCATCATCGTCTTCTGGATGGTCAGGTGGATGCCGGTGCCCTGTTTCTCGAGCAGCTTCTGGCGGAACTCCTCGTGCCGGTCGGAGAAGCTGAGCCCGCGCCCGACGGTGGCGTCCGGGGGGAACAGCGGGTAGGCGCCGTCGTTGACCGCGTCGGCCTCGGGGATCACGGCGACGTTGACCGACAGGAGCTCGGCCATGCCGTACTCCTTGCCGAGGATCATCGCGGCGGCGGCGTCGCCGATGAGCGCGCCCGGGGTCATCCGCCAGCGGTCCACCAGCGGGGTGCCGTGGTTGTCGGCGGAGACGACCATCGCCGTCTCGCGCGCGTCGTCGGCGCGCAGGTAGCCGGCGGCCAGCTCCAGCGAGCTGATCATTCCGACGCAGCCGCTCCTGATCTCGAAGGCGGGCACGTGGCCGCCGAGCAGGTGCTGCTGCAGGTAGTGCTGGGGCTGCCAGCCGTTCGGGCCCTGGTGCCAGACCGACGGGTAGAGCAGCAGGTCGAGGTCGCGGGGCGCGGACTCGTCCCAGCGGTCGTAGGCGTCGAGGACGGCGAGCCGCGCCATCTCGGGCGCCGGCATGTCTCCTGCCACGGCCGCGCCGAGCTGCCGGTAGCGCTCCGCCTCCTCCGCCGGGTACCAGCCCTCGCGGACCGCGTGCTCGACGCTCACGCTCTCCGGTACGTGGACGCCGAGGCTTCTGACGAACATATTCGAGGTACGCACACGTCCCCTTTACTCATCGACGATCCCGGACGACGGCCCTCGGGCACGGGAAGGCGGCCGCTGCTGAATGGCGCGGGGTCCGGGGATATCAAGGGCCCGCCCGGTGGGTGAGAAACCGTGAAATGGGCCGGCGGGCCGTTTTCACGGCAAGGATAGGGGCGGCCCGCCGGGCGAGGCAATGGCGGTGTCCAGTATTTGGTCGGCGACATATCGTGACCGGCGCCGGACGGAACGTATTGCATTACCGGCGTTTTTCCACGGCGTTTCGCCGAATGCAATTCGGAATGCGTGCGGCGCCGGGCCCGCGCCTTTCCGCGCGGGCCCGGCGCGGCGGTCTCAGCCGAGCACCCTGGTGCAGGTGACGCCGTTCATCTTGAACTGGGCGGGCGGGTTGTTCGAGCCGGTGGCGGTGGCCGAGAAGCCGAAGCTCTGGCTGGAGCCGGGGCCGATGTAGGTGTTGTGTCCCGCGTCGCGGGCGGTCACCTGGGCGCCGGCCTGGGTGACGGTGGCGTTCCATGCGCTGCTGATCGCCTGGTTGCCCGGCCAGGTCCAGGTGATGGTCCAGCCGGTGACCGGGGTGGTGCCGGTGTTCCTGACGGTCACGCTGCCGTTGAAGGCGCCGTCCCACGCGCCGGTCGCGTACGTGACCTCGCAGGAGGTGCCCAGTTGCAGGCCGCCGCGCAGGAACGTGGTGAAGTTGCTCCATGTGGCGTTGAGCGTGCCGACGCGGCTGGTCTCGCTGCAGTTGGCGGTGGTGCGGACGGTCTCGGCGCCGTACTGGGCGGGGTCCATGATCTGGTCCATCATGTGGTCGGCGGCCGGCACCGAGACGAACGTGGCGCGCCCGCACTGCGCCTTGATGCGGTTGAAGAGCAGCTCGCTCTGCCCGTGCGGCACCAGGAAGTCGGCCTGGCCGTGCAGGAACAGCAGCGGCGGGTCGTTGGCGTCGACGTACGTCATGGGGTTGGCCTGCGCGACAGTCCCCGGGCACGTCTGGATCGCGCAGCCGACCAGCAGCGACTCGGGAGAGGCCGGCGAGTTGTGGTCGAGGCCGCCGCCCGGCAGGTTCTGGGCGTTCATCTGCAGGAAGTCGGTGGGGCTGTAGAAGGCGAGCCCGGTCTGCACGGCGCTGGAGACGCCGGTGACGCCGATGTTGCCTTCGAGCGCGGCGACGCCGCCGGAGAAGACCGCCATCTCGGTCAGCCAGCCGCCCGACGAGTCGCCCGCGATCGCGAAGCGGTTGGGGTCGAGCTGATACGTGGCCGCGTTGGCGCGCAGCCACCTGATGGCCGCCTTGATGTCGTGCACCTGGGCGGGGAAGATCGCCTGGGTGCTGCTGCGGACGCTGACACCGGCCACGGCGAAGCCGAGCGGGTTGAAGATGGCGGCGATCGCCTCGGCGCCCGCCTTGCCGTCGTCGCTGCTCCAGGCCGAGCCGGTGTGCCAGATGAGCAGCGGTCTCGGCGCGGTGCCGGTGTCGGGGAGGTAGAGGTCGAGCAGGTGCCCTCGGCTGCCGGCGGGCTGCGCGGGTGCGTACGCGATATCGGTGACGACCTGCGCTGCGTGCGCCGGCCGGGGTAAGGCTGCTGAGAGACCGACGGCTGCCAGCAGGGCCATCGCCATGCAGACGATCGTGGCCGTGCGGGGTCGAGCGTGCATGGTGCGGCTCCGGATGATCGGCTCACTCGATATGGGCGGCGCCGACCATATGACACCGGAGCGAGAATGGTCAAAGTTTTCCCGCCCGCCCTCCAATGCAACGATAAACCTGCATAAATCGTACTTAAGCACCAAGATCAGCACGGGAGTGTACAGGAGGTCGGATACCCGCCCCCGAGGCGTTCGACGGCCGTTTTCCTACATCCCGAAACAGTGACGCTGACATTACCAGCGGTGATCATGCTGGAAAAGGGCTGGAAAAGGCTGCTGTTGAATCACGCCTGACAATTCTCACGGCGCTGGGTAAGTGATATTGTCCGGCGTCATGATCCCCCCAGTCCCAGGAGGACGAATGCGTAAGGCCCGCGCAGTTGTCAGCACCACCATCATGGCGCTCGCACTGTCGCTGACGATCGGCGCCACTCCGGCACAGGCCACCACCCAGCTCGTCGGCGTCTTCAAGAACCAGTCAGACTGCGAGCGGGTCGGCCGCCAGGGCGTCGCCCAGGGCTGGTGGCACGCCTACAAGTGCGAGTGGGAGAGCCGCTACCGCTACTACTTCCTCTACACCTGACGCACGCGACCGCCCCGGCCCGTGGGGACGGACCGGGGCGGCAGGGGCGGCAGGCCGTTCAGGGCATGGGGATGCGCAGCCGCGCGCCCTCGTCTCCCGGCGCGGTGCCGTGCGCGCCGGGCCGGTGGCGGGCCAGCAGGTCGAGGCCGAGGCGGGCGCGGCGCACCCGTTCGCGGGAGAGCGCCACGGTGGTGGGCAGCAGGTGGGTGCCCGCCGGGTAGACGTCGGGTGCGTTGCGCAGGCCGAACTTGACGTGCACCGGCGCGGCGACCTCGACGAGGGTGGGCAGCTCGTAGTGGCGGACGAAGCCGCCGACGTTGTCGGGCGCCTCCACGTACACGTCGAGCGGGATGTCCACGGCGGCGCGGATCGCGGCGATCTGCGCGAGCGTCAGGTCGGTGGGCAGGTTGAGGCTGTCGGCGCCGAGGTCCTCCAGCACGCGCGCCGACTCGGGGTTGGCGGCGGGCAGCATGACCGAGACCTTGGCCTGCATGTCGGGCGGCAGGTGCCCGGCGGCCCTGAGCCTGCCGAAGATCGAGAGCACGCCGAGGTCGGCGATGAGCACGCTGCGGAAGCCGTGCTCGGCGGCCCGCAGGATCTCGTCGAGCACCGCCGCGACCTGGTCCTGGCCGCGCGCGGCCGGCGCGAGGATGGAGCCGGCGGGGCTGCGGGCCATCGCGGAGGCGTCCCAGCCCGCGCAGGGCCGGGCGAAGAGACTGACCTCGACACCCGCTGAGGCGGCCAGCGCGGCCATCTCCCCCAGCTCGGCATCGGTGAGCAGGCCAACGCCGGTGCCCTGGGAGACGCGGGTGACCGGCACGTCGAGTGTGCGCGCGGCCTCCAGCACGGCCGCCAGACACTCGGGGCCCTCGACGCTCGGGATCTCCACGCGGTACTGCGCGCCGTCCGGGAACCGGCGTGACGAGGCGGGCAGGTCGTGCCGGTCGCCGTCCGGCAGCCCGAGCGCGGTCAGCAGCTCGGCGGGGCGCGGCAGGTTCGCGGTCATGACCGCACCGCCCCGATGTCGGCGCCGTCGCGGCGTTCCCAGCCGTCGCCTACGAGGTTGAAGTGCGCGTCCGTACGGGGATGCGCGGGGCGCGCCTCGCCGACGCGGCGTAGCCCGTCGTCGGTGGTGAGCTCGACGAACGTCGGCTCCCGCCACGGGGTGCCGACGACGATGGTCTCGACTTCGGTGATCTTCACTGTGTCTCCAAGGGATGAGCAGGCGGCTGCCCGGAGCGGGGTCGGCCCTGGCCGTCGGCGATGGGCAGGGCGAGGAAGGCGCGCAGGTCCATGCGGGTCTGGACGAGGTGCTCGCGCATGGCCGCGGCGGCGGCGCGGGCGTCGCGCTCGCGTACGGCGGCCAGGATGCGGGCGTGCTCGTCCATGATGTCGCCCATCGAGCGCCCCCTGGCGAGGTGGCCGCGCAGGCTGCGCAGCCGGCTCTCGTGCATGGGCTCGTCCATCGCCTCGATGAGGAAACTGATCATCTGGTTGCCGCTCGCGGCGGCGAGCACGGCGTGGAAGCGCACGTCGGCCTGGTTGAACGACTCCGCGTCGATGGCCTGCCGCATGGTGTCGTAGGCCAGCTCGAGCGAGGACAGCGCGGTGCGGGTGGCCTGCTGGGCGGCGAGCGTGGCGGCGTGCACCTCCAGCGCCAGGCGTACCTCGACGAGTTCGAGCAGGTTGCGCGGGTCGCGGCGCAGGGAGGCGGCGAAGAAGCCGCTCAGCGGGGCCGCGTTGGGGTGGGCGACGGCGGGACGCCGGCCGCGGCGCACTTCGAGCAGGCCGCGGGCCTCCAGCGTGCGTACGCCCTCGCGGACGGTGAGCCGGCTGACGCCCATCGCGGTGGCCAGCTCGCCCTCCGACGGGAGGAACTGACCCGGCCGCAGGTCGCCGTCGAAGATCAGCTCCTCCAGGTGCCGCACCACGCCCGCGGTGCGCGACTCGCCGTTCAGCTCAGTGTCATCGGCCATCGTTCCCCTGCCGAGTCCGGCATGTCGGGCCCCGGTCCGTCCGGTTCCCTGC
This sequence comes from Nonomuraea sp. NPDC049504, assembly GCF_040676845.1. Lineage (NCBI taxonomy): Bacteria > Bacillati > Actinomycetota > Actinomycetes > Streptosporangiales > Streptosporangiaceae > Nonomuraea > Nonomuraea sp. NPDC049504. The sequence continues at coordinate 12,625 of NZ_JBFAPT010000033.1, read as the reverse complement.
CACTGCTCGACCTTCTCACGACTAGGACTGACATACATATCTGATAAATCCACACCAAGCAGTCGGCACCACGAGCCGACAGAGCACCGGTTTCACCGGGATATCGCACGTCACAGCCGTGCCGGGAACGGCGAGATGCGCCAAAGCTCTCGCACGGTTATCTGATGAGTGCCAAGGCAGCCGGAACCAAGGGCCCGTCCGCGATGCGCGGCTGGACGCGCGCCGCCTAGGACGCGTCCCGCCGGCTGAGCGACAGGCCGTGCTCGTCGGCGAACGCCCGCCGGCACAGGCCGTTGCAGAAGCCGTACCGGACGCCCTCGTGCACCAGGGTGAGCGCCGGGTCGTCGAGCGTCACGGCCATACCGCAGACCGGATCGATCGCCTCCGTCTTCTCGGCACCCTTGTCCCGGTACGGGCGGGAGACCAGTTCCATGAGGTCCATGCTGCTCATCTCCCTGCCGAAGATGCCGATGCCGCCCTCCGTGACGCCCTCCAGCAGGACGACCGCGTGCGGCTCGCGCTCCAGGCGTCCCGGGTCGCGGCCGGCGGCACGTTCGGTCTCGGCCAGCACTCCGGTGACGATGCGCGGGATGGGCTCGCACATGTCCTTGCGCCACGACGCGGGGACGGTGACGCGGACGAGGTAGCGCGGCGGGTCGGCGGGAGCCTGCCGGTCGCCGAGCACCCAGGTGGCGGGCTCGTGCACCAGGACCTGCGTGATCGTGCGCTGGGCGTCGATCACCTCCTTGGCGTGGCTGCCGTCGTCCTCGACCATGAGCGTGTCGATGAGGCGGCGGCCCAGCTCCTGCTGCTCCTGCTCGCTCAGGGCTCCTTTGGGTACGTACACGTCGATCAGCAACATCTCGCGTCCTTCTTCTCGGCCAGTCCCTTCCACCATGCCCCCTAGGGGTATCGAGGGTCATCCTTCTCAAGGATGAGCCGCCCGTACCGCGCGGGGAGTAGCTCAGTGGCCGGCGAGGTCCCGCACGGTGGCGGCCCCGGAACGGATCACCCAGACCCCGTCGCCCCCGCCGATCACGTCGGAGCGGGCCCGGAGATGCTCGACGTCCACGCCGTCCGGCCACCACGTCCCCGCCTCCGACCACCGCACCCCCTCCAGCTCGACGTCCGACAGCCGCACCGCGCGCAGGTCGGAGGTCGTGAAGTCGTCGAGGAACTGGCACACCGTGTCCTGGCTCAGCGCGACCTCGCGGCCCAGCCGGTCCCTGATGGCGGCGAGCACCCAGGCGAGCGTGTGTGCGACGAGCGTACGCGTGCCCTCGTGCAGGCCGCCGAGATCGCGGGTGAGGCAGCGGACGAGCTGGCCCGCGAGGTCGCCGTCGAGGTCGCGTTCGAGCGCGTGGGCGAGGTCGAGCACCAGGCCGAGCTCCCTGGCGTGGTCGAGGGCGTGGGCGAGGTGGGCGGCGGTGATCCCGGCGCCGGCGCACCGGGCGATCGCCTGGGCCAGGTCGTCGGCGCGCTCGCGGTCCGCGTGCAGGTGGCGGACGAGCTGGTGCGCGAGCACGCAGGCCCGCCTGCGATCGGCCTGCGGGCGGTCGACGTGGCAGGTCAGTTTGCGGGCCAGGTGGAGGTCGAGGCCCAGGGCGTGGTGGTGGTCGAGCGCGCGGGTGAGGAGACGGTGCGCGGTGCGGACCCGCGGGTGCTGCCGCAGGGCCAGCCGCTCCTTAGCGTCGATGGACGGGAAGGCGTGCTCGCGGCCGGGCCTCGGCACCTCCTCCCTGCCCCCGCCACCCGCGAGCAGGATCGCGCCGAGTCCCGCCTCGACGTCGAGCACCTCGGCCAGGCCGTCGAGCTGGGCGGCGTGACGGGAGTGCAGCAGCACCTCACGCAGCCCGGCCTCGATGTCCAGCAGGCCGTGCAGCTCGTCGATCAGCGCGTTGGGCCACAGGTCGAGCCGTCCTGCGTCATCCTGGCCCGGGGCGAGCATCACGATCCTCCTCCGCGCGTGCGAGGTGGGCGATGGTGGCGCGGCGGGCCTTCTTGAGGCTGGCGCTCACCGCGTTGGGCGAGATGCCGAGCTCCTCGGCGATCTCGGCGGGCGTGTAGCCGCTGAGCGTCCAGGCCATGACCTGGCGCTGGCGGGGCGGCAGGGTGCGCAGCGCCTGCTCGATGTCCTGCCTGGCCTCCCACGCCGCGGCCTCCTCGGGGCGGGGCAGGAGCGCCGTCGGCTCGGGCACCGGGTCCAGCGCCTCCTCGCGCGTCTCCGTGCAGTGCCGGACCAGGGCCCGCGAGGCGACGGTCCGCACCCACGCGGGCGGGTTGTCGATCTCCGGCCAGTGCTGGTACGCCTTCGTCATCGTGTCCTGGGCGATGTCACCGGCCACGCAGATCCTGGCGCCCTGGTTGATGAGGAAAGCGACCAGGCTGTGAATGGCGCTGCGATAGAACGAGGAGAATTCGAGATCGGTGGCGTGGAGGGTCTCCGCCCTGGTTTCCTGGCGCGACGGGCTCAGCCCCTCCTGGGCGTCGGGGTCGCTCATGGGGCCGCATCTGCTCTCGTGGAAAATGTCAGATTTATCGTGACGTGGTGCGATTTTCCATGCTTTTCTACGAGTTGTAGCCGCCCCTCGCCCGCGGCGACCTCGGCGAGCCGTACGAGGTGACGCCCCTGGACCCGGGCATGCCGCAGCTGCCACCGCAGCCGCAGCCATAACGCCAGCAGCGCACCCGCCTGAGCGGTGACGACCGAGATGATGGTGACCACGGCGGTGAGCGTATCCATATGCGGGCCCTTCTGGGACGGTTATCCGGTCTATGTATAAGAGCTCGGAAGCACCGTCGGAATGAACTCGCCGACGGAAATTGTTGGCCGCCAGACCACCCGGGAAATAGCCAGATATCCCCGCAAATTACCCGGCGTCGCCCGCGCAACCGCAGGTCATTTGACGGCGGCCAGATTGACGATCACATACTTGTCGCCCCGCCTGAACACGACGAGATCGTCACCCGGAGCCGTGCGGTACCGGGTGCCGGTGTCCACCCCTTCGACGACGACCGCGGTCTTGGTCGTGACGTCGTGGACCAGCGCGTGACCAGGCGGATAGGCCACGGCGAACCGATCGCGCAGCAACGGCTGCGGGGGCATCACCGTCGCGTCCACCGCACCCTGCGCACGGCCGTCGCGCCCCAGCACCCGCGCCGAGAACGAGCCGTCCGCCCGCACGATGCAGCGGGTGACGCCGCACGCCACGGCGGAACCCGGACCGGGCGCTCGGCGAGTCTGCCCCGTCTCGACGTTCTTGACCGACTGGTACGGCGTCTGCCTCGGATCAAAAGGACCGGGCGAGCCCGCCCAGGGCCAGCTCAGAAGGTGCCGCCCCCGAGTGCCCTCGACCCGTTTCACCGCTCCCCCGGCGGCGACGAACACCCCGCCATCCCCCGCCGACCAGGCGAGCCCCTTCGGCGTGACGGCGAGCCCGGTGACCAGCCCGGCCCGTGAGGGCGGCGGCAGCACGGCCGACGCCACCCGCCGCACCGTGCCCCCACCCACCGGCACGGCCCAGAAATCGGCGGTCCTCTTCTTGCCGCCACGCGCCGTCCGCGCCGTCCACCAGGCGATCCGGCCGTTGCCCACGGTGAAGCCGGCCGGGAAGAGCGTGGTGCCCTTGGGCAGCGGGACGTCGGCGAGCTTCACCGTCTTGCCGCTGCGAAGGTGGCGGACGTACAGACTCTTCCCGGCGCTCAGGAGCAGCCTGGTGGCATCCAGCATGAGCCGCGGCCGCACCTGCCCACCACCGGGCAGGCGCCGCGGCACCTCATGCACGACCTTCTCCAGAGGCTCGGCGGCCCCAGCGTGCGCGGCGGCCCCCGGGCACAGGCCCATGGCCACGGCGACCGCCACACCCGAAGCCGTCACAAGGCGAACCCCGCGAGCTGAACCATCAGCCATCTCGTGTCCTCGATGTAGGGGCGCAGGGGACGGTCGATGCTACGGCGAACGTTTGGAGTGGATCAAGCACGGCCGTGGGCGGGCCGGCGCCCGATGCCCCCCGAGCCGAGGTGGAAGCGTCAGTCGAGGAGTTCGACGTAGCCGTCGCTGCCGTGAACACGGATGCGTTGGCCGTCGCGGATCAGGTGGGTGGCGCGGTCGACCGCCACGACGGCGGGCAGGCCGTACTCGCGGGCGATGACCGCCCCGTGCGTCATGAGGCCGCCGACCTCCGTGACCAGTCCGGCGACGGCCACGAACAGCGGGGTCCAGCTGGGGTCGGTGTAGGCGGTGACCAGGATGTCGCCCTTTTCGAGCCTCGCCTGGGCCATGTCGGTGACGACGCGGGCCCGGCCTTCGACGATGCCGGCTGAGACGGGCATGCCGGGCAGTGCGCCGGGCGGGAGGTCGGCGCGGCGGTACTGGCCGGTCAGCGCCTCGCCGTCGGAGGTGATGACGCGGGGCGGGGTGAGCGTCTGGTGGGTGCGGAACGCCTCGCGCCGCTCGCGGATGAGCGCGGCGTCCGCCTTGCCGGTGCGGACGGCGTCCCGCAATTCGTCGAAGCGCAGGAAGTACAGGTCGGACGGCTCGCGCAGCACGCCGGCCGCGACGAGCCTGCCGGCCTCGCCGAGCAGCGCCTGCTTGTAGACGAAGTAGCGGCTGATCATGCCGAACTTGGGGTATTCGCGGTAGCCGGTGAAGGTGCGGACGCGGTCGATCATCCGCTTGGTCTGCTCGGCCTTGTGCTCGCCGTCCGGCAGGGCGCGCAGGCGGGTCAGGACGTCCCGTTCCTTGCGCCGCGCCTCCTCCAGGCCGCGCTCGAAGTGCTGCTTTCCCGCTCCGGGCGGGAAGCCGGCGACGTTGCCGAGGAGGGCGGGCAGCAGCTCGGCGGGGTTCTCGCTCCAGCGGGTCCTGGTGATGTCGATCTCGCCGGCGCAGCGCATGCCGTACGTGTCGAGGTAGGCGACGATGGCGTCGCGGGCCTCGGGGCCGCCGGGCAGGCCGGCCAGCTCGTCGAGGAAGGCGGCGCCCTCGGGACGCTCGTCGGCGACGCGGCCGAGGAACGCGACGACCTCGGCGTGCGGGCGTAGGACGTCGGCGACGTCGAGCAGGGCGAGCCCCATCTCGGCGGTGACGTTGTGCGGGACGGACTGGGAGAGCACGTTGGCCGCGTTCTTCTCGCCGAGCCACTCTTCGAGGTGCTCGTTGAGCCAGACGGCGGCGTTCATGCCGGCCATGATGACCTGGGTGCCGCGCGGGTCGAACAGCAGCCGCCGCAGCTCGCCGAAGTCGTCATGGATGAAGTCGAGCAGCTCGGGCCCGGTCAGCCCGGCGATCGCGCGCCGCAGGGCGGCCACCGAGTCGGCGTTGGTCCTGATCAGCTCGGTGACGATCTCCGGGTCGGTCTCGATCTCGCCGGGCGGGGCGAGGGTGGGCGGCAGGTCGGTCTCAGCGTCCTCCCGTAGCGGTACGAAGCCACGGTCGAGCACGGTCTGGACGGCGTCCAAGAACAGCGGGTCCGCCGTGCGCATGGCCTCCAGGAACGCGGCCCGTCCGCCAGGAGTGGCCACGATGGGGGCCGCGTCGGCGAACAGCCGCCCGCCCGCCTCCTGCATCGGCCGCGGCGTGGTGAGCTGCCACACCGACAGGCCGAGCGGGCGCATGGCGTCGGTCATCATCTGCTGGTGGCCGACGGAGAGGTAGAGGTGCGGGCCCTGGTCGCCGGCGTCGGGGATGGGGAAGAGGGTGGTGATGGCCCGGCTCTGCACGATGTGGAAGCCGTCGCCGGTCAGGCACCACTCGATGTCCTGCGGATGGCCGAAGTGAGCCTCGATGCGCCGGCCGAGGCGTACGAGCTCGACGGCCTGCTCGTCGGTGAGCGCAGGCGCGGTCTGGCGCTCGGGCTCGACCGGTACGTCCCGCGTGCCGCCGTCCCGCGCCGCCAGCACGGCGTGGGCCTTGGTGGCGACCTGCGCGGTCAGCACGCGGTCGTCGCGGACGGTGTAGACGTCGGCGGGGGCCTGGCCGGAGACGAGGGCGTCGGCGAGCCCCCACACGGCCTCCACCGTGGCGACCTTCCTGTTGGAGGTGACGGGGTCGGCGGTGAACAGCACGCCGGCCGCCTCGGGGGCGACCATGCGCTGCACGACCACGGCCATCTGCACCTTGCGGTGGTCGAAGCCGTTGCGGGCGCGGTAGGTCACCGCGCGCTCGGTGAACAGGGAGGCCCAGCAGCGCCGTACGTGCCGCAGGACCTCCTGGGGGCCCGTGACGTTGAGGTAGGAGTCCTGCTGGCCGGCGAAGGACGCGGTCGGCAGGTCCTCGGCGGTGGCGCTGGAGCGTACCGCGCAGGGGGTGTGCTCGCCGAGCCGGGCGAGCGCGGCGGCGATCTCGGCGGCGAGGTCCCCGGGGATGGTGACGTCCTCGACGGCCCGGCGCACGGCGGCGCTCAGCTCGGCGATGGCCGCGCGGTCGGCGGGGTCGGCGGCGGCCAGCAGGTCGAGGTGCGGTTCGATGGCGGCGGCCACGACCCGCCGGTAGGCGTCGGTGGTGACGCAGAAGCCGTCCGGCACGCGTACGCCGTCGACGCGGGAGAGCTCGGCCAGGTGGGCTCCCTTCCCGCCGGTGTGCGCGGCGTCGGTCGCGTCGGCCTGGTCGAAAGCCAGCACAAAAGGCACGTCCGTTGCTCCAGAGTGTCGTCGGGGCGAATGGCAACGGGCAGTATGAACCATTTCCCGGTTTCTCATGAGGCGCGCTCATCTGCTATAAAGTGAAACTGGCCGGAGGTTTCCCGCCACTCCCCCATCACTGCTGTTGAGCGCCGTACGACTCCAGCAGCGCGGCCACCTCGTCGGCCTCCGGCGCACCCGTCGCACGTAAAATCTCCAGCGCCTCCCGCCACGCGTCCACGGCGGCGGCCAGGTCCCCGGTGTCGCGGTGCACGTCGCCCAGCGCGCGCAGCGCCAGCCCCTGCCGGCGCGGCGCGGGGATCGCCTGGCAGATGCCGATGACCTCGCGCAGCGTGGCGGCGGCCTCGTTCGTACGGCCCTGCCTGCGCCACAGCTGCGCCGTGGTGAACAGCACGCGGGCCTGACCCACGTGGTCGTCGGTGTCGCGGTAGATCGCGAGGCTGCGCAGCAGCAGCCGCTCGGCGCCCGCGACGTCGTCCCGTGCCAGCCTGGCCTCGGCCAGGCCCAGCGCCGCGTACGCGATGCCGCTCGGGAAGCCGAGCGCGTCCAGCCCGTCGAGCGCCTGGCGGAAACTGCCCTCGGCGGCGGCCAGATCGCCGCGGGCCAGCTCGATCTCCCCCAGCACGATCCTGGTGAACTCCCGCGAGCGCACGTCCCCGGTGTCGTCGGCGAGCCCGATCGCCCGCCGGATGAACGGCTCGGCCAGCTCCAGCCGGTTCTGGTTGAAGTGGATGCGGCCGATGCCGCGCACGACGGTGATCTCCGTGCTGCGGTCGCCGGCCCGCGCGAGACCGTCGGCCGCCGCCTCGTAGTGAGCCAGCGCGTCGGCGTTGCGGCCCTGGAGGCGGGCCAGCTCGGCCAGGGTGACCAGGGCCAGCGCGTGCCCGTACCGGTCGTCGGCCTTCTCGAACAGGGCCAGGGCCTCCTCCAGTGCGGCCGCGCAGCCGGTCAGGTCGTCCTGGGCGAAGTGCAGGCGGGCCAGGCCGTGCAGCATGGCGGCCTGGCCGCGGACGTCGCCCGACAGGCGGGCGGCGTGCAGGGCGGTCTCGTGGGTGGCGAGCCACTCGTCGCGCAGGCCGCGGGTCTCGAACAGGCTCATGGCGCTGGTGGCCCAGTCCCAGCACAGCTCGCCGAAGCCGAGGGCGGCGCACTGGCGGACGCCGGCGACGACGTTGGCCCGCTCGGCCTCGATCCAGGCGAGGGGGTCGCGTACGAGGCGGCCGGGGGTGTCCGGCCGCCAGACGATGCCGCCGCCGTGCACGACCCGGTAGTCGCCGCCGCACAGCCGGACGTGCGCGTGCCTGGTCAGGGCCAGCCAGCCGCTGAACACGCGGCGCAGCGCCGCCGCCCGCTCGTGCTCGTCCTCCTCCGCCTCGGCGCGTTCGCGCGCGTACGCCCTGGTCAGGTCGTGGAAGCGGAACCGGACGGCCCCGTCGGCGCCCTGGCCGGCCACTTCGAGCAGCCGCACGTCGGCGAGCTGCTCGATCAGCTGCTCGGCGGCGTCCTCGGAGACGTCGAGCAGCGCGGCCCCGGCCCAGACGGGGAAGTCGGGCGCCTCCAGCAGGCCGAGCCGGCAGAACATGCGCTGCGCCTGCGGCGGCAGGCCCTGGTAGCCGACGCCGATGCTGGCCCTGACCTCGTCGGAGCCGTGGGCGAGCTGGCTGAGCCGGCCGCGGACGTCGCTCATGCGCGAGACCAGGTGACCGAGGTCCCAGTAGGGGCGGGCGGCGAGCTTGGCGCCCGCGATGCGCACGGCCAGCGGCAGCCCGCCGCACAGGCGTACGAGGTCGCGGGCCTCGTCGGGCGCCTCCGCTGTCCTGTCGGCGCCGATGATGTTGCCGAGCAGCTCGACCGCGTCCTCGACGGGCAGCACGCCGAGATCGACGCGCTGCGCGGCGGGCAGCGTGGCCAGCCGGTGCCTGCTGGTGATCAGGACGGCGCAGCCGCGTGTGCCCGGCATCAGCGGGCGCAGCTGGGCCTCGCCGGCCGCGTTGTCGAGCACCACGAGGTGGCGCGAGTCGGCGATCCGCTCGCGGTAGAGCTCGGCGCGCTGGTCGAGGTCGGCGGGCAGCGCCGAGCTGTCCATGCCGAGCGCGCGCAGGAACCTGGCCAGCGCCTCGGCGGGGTCGAGCGGGTGCCGCTCGCAGCCGCGCAGGTCGATGTAGAGCTGGCCGTCGGGGAACTCGCTTCGCAGCCGGTGCGCGACGTGCACGGCCAGCGTGGTCTTGCCCACGCCGCCCGGCCCCGAGATGGCGCTGACCGGCAGCGCGGAGGAGTCGTCGCGCGCCGACAGCAGGGCGGCCGTCACCGCGGCCGCCTCGGCGTGCCGGCCGACGAAGTCGGCGTGTCCTGGCGGGAGCTGGCAGACCGGCCTGCGCTGCTCGGGACCGGCCGCCGGCAGGGCGTCGTCCAGGATGACGGCGTGCAGCCGCCGCAGCTCCTCGCCGGGCTCGATGCCCAGCTCGCCGACCAGCCGCTCGCGCGCCTGCCGGTACGCCTCCAGCGCCCGGTGCCGCTGCCCGGCCCGCGCGTAGCCGAGCATGAGCAGCCGCCAGGCGCGCTCGCTCAGCGGCTGCTCGGCGAGGAACGGCCGCAGCTCGCCGATCACCTCGGTGTGCAGGCCGATGCCGAGCATCGCCTCGGCCCGGTCGAGCCGCGTCTCGTCGAGCCGCTCGTCCAGCTCCGCCACCCGCGACAGCGCCCAGTCGTGCAGCTGCACGCCCTCGGCCGGCCGGCCCCGCCACACCTCCAGCGCCCGCTCGAACCGGCGCACGGCCGCGGCGAGGTCGCCCTGCTCCACCTCGGCCCGCGCCCGCCGCGTCTCCTGCTCGAAGACGAGCAGGTCGAGCTCCTCGGGAGCGACCTCCAGCAGGTATCCGGGACCCACCGTGGACAGGCTGATGTCGGTGCCGAACGTCTTGCGGATGCGTGCGACGTGCGTCTGCAGGTTGGGCACCGCGGAGGCGGGCGGCGTCTCCCACAGCGCGTCGATCAGCCGCCTGCGCGAGACCGGCACGTTGGCGTTGAGGAGCAGCGCGGTCAGCAGCGCGCACTCCTTGCCCTTGAGCGCGACCTCCCGCCCGTCCGCCCGGCACGCGTGGACGGGACCGAGGATGCCGAACGTCGCTCCCGCCATGACCTCCCCTGGATCGAGCTCCGGGTCACCAGTAAGCGGGCAAACGGTCACGCCCGTCAAGGTGCCGGTCATGATCACCCGCAGGTGTCACGATAGGGCAGATCGGGCAGGTAACGCGGCCATCGCTCCCGATCCAGGTCGCCGCCGGTCACCGGGCACGCCGTCTCGTCCAGGTGACGGCGCGGCTCGTACGTCGGCCGGAGGTCCCACAGGACGACATCACCATGCGCGCCGACGCCCGCGCGGACAACGTCCGGCGAGGCCGACGATCACCGTGCGGTCGCACGGTCGCTATGATTCCGCCGCGGACAGGTGTGGGCGGACAAAAACCTCTTTGTCGCCTACGATGCCCGAAGAGCTTGATTACTTGATTACACTCTGGAGGACCTGGTGATCGTCGAGTACATCCGTTACCGCGTCCCCCCAGAAGCGGCCGGGGAGTTCGAGGCCGCCTACCGCCGTGCCGTCGTCCCGCTCGGCGAGGCGCCCCAGTGCCTCGGCCACGAGCTGTCGCGCTGCGTGGACGAGCCCGCCTGCTACGTCCTGCGCATCGAGTGGACCTCGGCCGAGGACCACCTGAACGGCTTCAGGAACAGCGATCACTTCGCCGCGTTCTTCGCGGAGATCAAGCCGTACGTCTCCGCGATCGAGGAGATGCGGCACTACGAGCAGCTCATCACCAAGACCGAGCCGACGCTCTACGAGTGGGCGGGCGGGGCGGCGGCGTTCGAGCGGCTCACCGAGGTCTTCTACGGCCACGTGCTCGCCGACGACCTGATCGGGCCCCTGTTCGCGGGCATGAGCCCCGACCATCCCCGGCACGTGGCGATCTGGCTGTCGGAGGTCTTCGGCGGTCCCGGCCGCTACACCCGCGAGCTGGGCGGCTACCCCCGCATGCTGGCCCACCACCTCAACCGGCACCTGAGCGAGGAGCAGCGCCGGCGGTGGGTGTCGCTGCTCATGGACGCCGCCGAGGAGACCGGGCTGCCCGGCGACCCGGAGTTCCGTGCCGCCTTCGCCGGCTACATCGAGTGGGGCACCCGCATCGCGGTCCAGAACTCGCAGCCCGGCGCGACCCCGCCGGCCGAGGCGCCGGTGCCCCGCTGGGGATGGGGCGTCGCCCCGCCGTACCAGCCCTGACAGACATCGAAAGGCCCCCATGCGACTGCCCAGCTGGTTCGCCGAGCGGCCCGCCGCCGCTCCCGAGCCCGACTTACGCGTCTCCACCCTGGAGCTCTTCTTCGACCTGGTCTTCGTCTTCACCATCACCCAGCTCACCGCGCTGCTGGTGGCCGGCATGGAGGCACCGCCGCCCGGGCATCCCGCCGTGGGCATCGGGGAGAGCGCGCTGCAGGTGCTGCTCGTCTTCGGCGTGATGTGGTGGATGTACGCGGGGTACGTCTGGCTGCTCAACTCCGTGCCACCGGTACGGCCGGCCCGCCGGATCCTGGTCCTGCTCGGCATGGCCGGCTTCCTCGTCATGGCGCTGGCCATCCCGAGCACGTTCATGGGCGGCGGGGTCGCCTTCGCCGTCGGCTACCTGCTGCTGATCCTGGTGCACAGCGCCCTGTACGCGCAGGCCACCCGGGCGATCGTGCGGGTGGTGCCGTTCAACCTGGCCGCGACCGCGCTCATCGGCGTCGCCGGGTTCCTCGAGACGCCCTACTCCTACCTGCCGTGGATCGCCGCGCTCGTCCTGCTGTGGGGCAGCCCGTACTTCATCGGCCAGCAGGGCTTCGCGCTGCGCGCCGCCCACGTGGTCGAACGGCACGGGCTGCTGGTCATCGTGGTGCTCGGCGAGTCGATGCTGGCGCTCGGCATCGGCGCCAAGGACCTGCCGGTCGACCTCGGTCTCGGCGTCGCGGGGGTGCTCGCCCTGTGCCTGGCGGCGTGCCTGTGGTGGGCGTACTTCGCCGGGGAGGACGAGCGGGCCGCCGAGCACACGCTGGCCGCGACCGAGCCGGTACGGCGGACCAGGATGATCCTCGGCGCCTACTTCTACGGGCACATCCCGATGCTGCTCGGCGTGGTGGCGGTGTCGGGCGGCATCAAGAAGGTCATCGGGCACCCCGTCGATCCGCTCAAGCCGTCGGCGGCGATCGTCCTGGCCGTGGGCGTCACCCTCTACCTGGCGGGCGACTTCTGGTTCCGGCGGATGCTCCGGCTGCCCTGGGCGCGCGTCAAGGGCGTGGTCGCGGTCGCCGCGCCGGCCGCCGCTCTGGCCGGCCTGTGGGCGGGGCTGGCGGAGCTGGCGATCCTGGTCGTGCTGCTCGTGGCGATGTTGCTCGCCCTGCACCACCGCGCCCCGGCCGCCGCCGGGGCCGCATAGGCGCCGGACGCCGCGAACGCGGGGAGCCCCCGTCCCGGACGTCCGGGACGGGGGCTCCGCGCTCGTGTCCTTTCTAGGAGGGGGTCGCCGGCGGCCTGAAGATCTGCCACAGGCGGAACACCACCGTCAGTTTCTTGTGGCGGGGAGTGTCCGACTGGTACGCCTTCGACGCAGGGCCCCAGCCGGTGCCCTGGTCGGCGATGCCGTCGGCCTCCCTGGGCGTCGCCCTGGTGTGCGAACCGGTGGGCCGCACCCGGCCGAGCTGCTCGTCGATCGAGCGCTTCTGCGCCTCGCTCAGCCCGCGCGGCTGGGACGAGCTCGTCGGCGACCGCTGGGCCTTGGGCGGCGACTGCCGCTGGACGGCCTTGCGGCTGGTGGGCCGGGTGGCGGGACGGTGCCGGACCGTGGCCTTGGGCTTACTGGCGCGCCGGGTGACCGCCCTGCGTGCGGCGGCCGCACGCCGCCGCGCTCTCGACGGACGAGCGCAGGAGCTTCTCGACCGCGGCCAGTCCGTTGGCCAC
>NZ_JBFAPT010000032.1:0-115055 GCF_040676845.1 Nonomuraea sp. NPDC049504 | reverse complement strand
CGATCGCGCCCCGCAGCGTGCCGCCGCCCCCCTCCCGCTCACATTGGCTGATGGCCGGAGTGGTGGTGACATTGGGATAGGTTGTGCGATGGATCGCCGAGGCCGGTGTGGACGATCTCACCCGGCTGTCGCTGCTCGGCATGGCCGGCTACTACACCTGGACCAGCGCAGCCCACCCCGGCCAGCTGGACCTTGCGCGCCGCATCACGGAGCTGACACCGGCCGGCGAGGGGGTGACCTCGGTGGTGCGGGCGATGAACCAGAACTTCCGCACGATCCTGGAGGGCGGCAGCTCCGTGGTCATCACGCACCCGGCCGGTGTGGCGGACATGCCGTTCGACCTGCGCCTGATCGGTTCGCTGCAGGCCGTGATGCCCGCCGACCGCGAAGGCATGCTCGACGCCGCGGCGGAGATGGTCCGTGACTGCCGGGCGGAGGGGCGTCTCGGACGGATGCCGCACGCGATGGCCGTGCTGGCCATCGCCCAGCTGATGGACGGCAGGCACCCTGCCGCCCGCGACGCGACCGCGGAGGGGCTGAGCCTCGCTGCGGACATGGGCCAGCCGGTGTGGCGCGGCTATCTGGCGGGCGTGCGCGCCTGGCTGGCGGCGGTCGCCGGGGCGGAGGAGGAGTACGCCGCGCTGGCCGCCGAGGCGCGGCGACACTCCGAGGCGTCGAAGTCGTTCCCGAGCCGGTGCTGGGCCGAGTACGCCGAGGCCCTGCTCGAGCTGGGCCGGGGCCGTTACGAGGTGATGCTCGACGGGATGGACCGGGCGATGTCGGGCGCGTGCCGTCACGCGTTCATCTGGCGCTACGCCTGGCCTGACTACGTCGAGGCGGCCGTCAGGGCGGGCACCCCGGAACGCGCGCGGGAGGCGCTGCGCCAGCACGCGGAGTGGGCCGGGTCCACCGGGCAACCCGGCCCGCTGGCCGTCCAGCACCGGGCCAGGGCGCTCATGGCCGGCGAGGACGGCGCCGAGCGGGAGTACAAGCGCGCCCTTGAGCTGCATCTGCGGCACGAGCAGCCCTTCGACCAGGCCCGTACGCAGCTCGTCTACGGGGAGTGGCTGCGGCGCCAGCAGCGGCGCGGCGAGGCCCGCGGCCACCTGGAGGCCGCCATGAAGGCCTTCGACCGCCTGGGCGCCGCGCCGTGGTCGGCCCGCGCGGCCGGTGAGCTGCGCGCGGCCGGCGTCTCCGTCACCAGCGGCGGCGCCGGCGACCTGCTGGCCACCCTCACCCCGCAGGAGCTGCAGGTCGTCCGGCTGGCGGTCACGGGCGCGTCGAACCGGGAGATCGCCGCCCAGCTGTTCCTGAGCCCGCGCACGGTGGCCTCGCACCTGTACAAGGCGTTCCCCAAGCTGGGCGTCGCCTCCCGGGCGGAGCTGGGCAGGCTGGGCATCACACCCGGCGATAGATGATCGGCTGCGCGGCGATGCCGTTGGCCTTGAAGCTGGCCAGCACGAACCTGCGGAAGGACGGCCGGAAGATCAGGTGCGGCAGGAACGTGCCGAGTGCGGGCCAGCTCGCGTGGTTGATGAGCCCGTAGTCGGCGGGCTCGCCCTCCACCGGGCGCATGAGCGCGGAGTCAGCCAGCTTCGTCCTGGCCTGGAACCAGCCCGCGGTGTACTCCCACACCTTCAGCAGCGTCTCGCGGTCGTCGGCGTAGAAGTAGTTGAACAGGAAGTAGTGGTCCTGGCCGTGGTCGACGTCGCCGAGCCGGCCCGCGTTGCCCGCGACGACCTCGTGCGTACGCCGGGCCGCCCCGCGCAGCGCCACGGCCAGCTCCTTGTACGCCGCGCTCTCGCGTACCTCGAAGGCGGCCTCCACGGACGAGGTGCGGATGAGCACGACCACGTCGTAGCGCGCGGGATGGATGCCCCGGGCGGCGAGCAACGCGTCGCCCTCGCCCGGGGTGCGGAACACGGCGCGGAACACGGTGGCCTCGCGGGCCTCGATGTCCGCGGCGAGTGCTTTGAGGTGCCCGGCCAGCCGGGCGGGAGCGGAGGGCAGGTAGCCTCGCCAGGTGCCGATCTCGCCGGCCAGCACGACGAATCCGTCGCCGGTCGTGGGCAGGAGGCGGGCCTTGACGGCCAGATGTTCGTTGATCAGCTTCACGCCGCCGACGCTAACCGGCACGCGCGGCGGCCCGCCTCCGTCATCGCACTGAGGTGCCGACCGAACTTCCGGCCCACGGGCCCGTCACGGCCAGGAGCTCGTCTCTGATATCAGGCCGCTCCTCCGATCCACGGGGCTCGATCGGGTGAGGCTGATCGCTGCTCTTGTGTACGGACTTCAGTCACGTGACGGAGGCGGGCGGCGGGGTGATCTTCCTAGAGTCCGGGCCATGACCAAACGCACCGAACCCTACTCGGCGACGATCATGGCCGTCCTCGCCGTCGCCTTCTGCGCGTGGGCGTTGACGACGCTTCCCCTCCAGGGCGCGGTGGTCCTCGTGCTCGGCTGGAGCGGCTGGATGGCCTTCAGCTACGTCCGCCCGGTGAGGTCGAGGACGGTCATCGCGACGTACCTGTGCGCGGTGGGCTTCCAGCTCATCCTCATCATGAGCGGCCTGCTCATCTATTTCCTCATCAAGGAGAACCGCATACTCAAGGCCGAAGACGAGACAGCCCGGCCGGTCGCGGCCGGACAGCGTTGAGGAGCACACCATGTCGAAGAACGTCCTGGTCACCGGTGCCTCCACCGGCATCGGCCGGGCCACCGCCCTGCTGCTGGCCCGCGAGGGCTTCACCGTCCACGCCGGCGTGCGCGAGGACGCCGACGGCGAGGCGCTCGGCCCCGCCGTCACCCCGATCAAGCTCGACGTCACCGACGAGGGACAGATCGCCGACGCCGCCCACCGGCTCGGCCGCCTCGACGCGCTGGTCAACAACGCCGGCATCGGCGTCACCGGCCCGCTGGAGTTCGTCCCGCTGGAGGCGCTGCGCCGCCAGTACGAGGTCAACGTCTTCGGCCAGATCGCCGTCACCCAGGCGTCACCCAGGCGATGCTGCCGATGCTGCGCGCCTCGCGGGGCAGGGTCGTCACGGTCGGCTCGGTCGGGAGCTGGATCACGCTGCCCTTCGGCGGGCCGCTGTGCTCGTCCAAGCACGCCATCCGCTCGCTCAACGACGCGCTGCGCATGGAGCTCAAGCCGTACGGGGTGGCGGCCGTCCTCATCGAGCCCGGCTCGATCCACACCGACGCGGTCGGCAAGCTCGAAGACGAGGCAAGAAATCCCGCCTGATGAGCACGATGGGCCGCGTCCTGCCCCAGTACACCCTCGACGCCGTACGCATGCGCGTGCTCGGCCTGTCCTGAACGGAGCCCACCACCCTGATCCAGCTCTCCGGCCCCATGTCGGCCATCCGATCGTGGTCACGCTTCCAGCCGCACTCGCAGGAATGGTTGTAGGACACAACTATTTGGTTGTATCGTCGAACCATGGCGGATGAGCGTGACCTCCAGGAGGCGGTGGCCCGGTTCGTGCGGGCCTTCGGGCTGCACCAGCCGGACCAGACTCCGTGCGGGCAGCCCGTCCCCGTGTCGGAGGCGCACGCGCTGGGCGAGCTGGCCAGGGACGGCGCTCTGCGCCAGAGCGAGCTGGCGCACCGGCTCAAGCTGGAGAAGAGCACCACCAGCCGGCTGGTCACCCAGCTCATCAGCCGCGGCTGGGCCGAGCGCATCCCCGCACCGGGTGACGGGCGCGGGCGGCTGGTCCGGCTCACCGACCAGGGAGCACTGGCCGCGTCCCGGCTGGCCGAGGCCAGGGCTCAGCGGTTCTCCGCCGTCCTTGACCGCGTCCCAGAAGCCGAACGCGCCGACGTCCTGCGCGCCCTGACCATCCTCACGGAGGCCATCGATGACCCTTAGAGACCGCCGCGTCCAGGCGCTCCTCGCCGCACTGGCGCTCGTCGCCGCCGCCGCGACGGCGTACGCGCTCATCATCCGCGACGACGAGCGGGCCCTGGCCGACCGGCAGGCCGAGATCGCGGCCAGGAGCAGGCAGGTGATGCCGTTCGACCTGGAGCGCACCACCCACCGCTTCGCCAAGGCGGCCACCGGCGGCGTGCAGACGGTCACCTCCGACGACCCCGGCGACGCCGAGCAGGTCAGGTTGATCCGCGAGCATCTGACCGCCGAGGCGGCCGGCTTCGGCAAGGGCGACTACGGCGACCCCGCCTCGATCCACGGCGGCGAGATGCCGGGCCTGCGCGAGCTCGAACAGGGCCACAGCCGCATCGCCATCCGCTACACCGAGCTGCCCGGCGGCGCCCGCATCACCTACACCACGACCGACGCGTCACTGATCGCCGCGTTGCACGCCTGGTTCGACGCGCAGGTGACCGACCACGGCCGGCACGCGGAGCACGGCTGACGCCTTCACTTTTCCCGCCCGCATACCCAACCCGGGTACGGTGCATAAGCCCCCGACCTGACGAGGAGAACCACCGTGATCTCCGTCCACCGCGCCACCCCTGACGACGCGACCACCGTGCACGGCCTCATGCGAGGTCTCGCCGACCACCAGCACCAGGGATCGGCGCTCACCGTGACGCCCGGCAAGCTGAAGGAACTGCTCAGCCAGGCCGAGGTCGGCTATCTGATCGCCGAGCGGGACGGGCGGGCGATCGGTTACGTCTCCTGGCTGGAGCGCACGAGCTTCTGGTCCGGCGAGGATTACCTGCACCTGGACGACCTGTACGTCGCCGCCGGCGAGCGCGGCGACCGCGTGGGCGAGCGGCTCATGCACGCCATCGCCGCCGTCGCCGCCGGCAGGGTGATCCGCTGGGAGGTGGCCGAGGCCAACGTGGGCGCGCAGCGCTTCTACGAGCGCATCGGCGCCACCCTCATCACGAAGAAGATCGGCCGCTGGCGGCCGTAGTGATCACAGGGCCGTGCCCCGCCCGCCTGACGGGCCGGTCGGCACCACCGCGGCGGCACCGAGGTCGGCGTCAACGATGCCAGTGCGGCTCGTACCGGCTGCTCAGGCGGGCGGGACGTTCTCGTACGGGGCACGAAAAGGGCGCAGTGCGACAAGTCGCATTTAAAGAGGGGACTTTCGCCGACACAAGGGTGAAATCGTTTGCGACTTTGGTAACGGTTCAGTAACTTACGCCGGATCTCACGCGTTAATACGCCGATGCCATCTCGTTACGCGAGAGAGGTCTTCCCGGCCGGACATCCCCGTGTTACAACTCCGTTGAATTGATCTCGGAAGCCCACAAAAAAGGGCATGGAGACGGCACCCTCCAGCCTTCGCACCACCTGCTCCACCGAAGTGGCAACAGCGCGGCGGCGCGCGCCTTGCCTGACGTCCCCATGGTCAGGAAGGTTCTCCATGTCACCACGTCATCGCACGTGGGCCAGGCTGCTCCGTGCAGTCCTGCCGTTACGCCCGTTACCCAGGCGCCGGACCGCGACGGTCATCGCCTTATCCCTCCTCATCGCCCTCCTCCCGGCACCGGTGAGCGCCCTGGCCGCCACCGACGCCACCGCAGCCACCGCCACCGCAGCCACCGCCACCGCAGCCACCGCCAGCTCCACCACGACCGCCACCAAGACCACCGCCAAGACCGCCACCAAGACCGCCACGGCGCACCACGCCTTCAAGGTCCTGATCTTCTCCAAGACGACCGGCTTCCGGCACGACTCGATCCCCGAGGGCATCGCGGCCATCCAGCAGCTCGGTCAGGACAACGACTTCGAGGTCGACACCACCGAGGACAGCACCGCGTTCACGGACCAGAACCTCGCGCAGTACCAGGCCGTGATCTTCCTGTCCACGACCGGTGACCCGCTGGCCACACAGGACCAGAAGGACGCCTTCGAGCGCTACATCAGGAACGGCGGCGGCTTCGTCGGCGTGCACGCCGCCGCCGACAGCGGTTACAGCTGGGAGTGGTACGGCGACCTGGTCGGGGCGTACTTCAAGAGCCACCCGGCGATCCAGCAGGCCACGGTCAAGGTCGAGGACCCGGCGCATCCGTCCACGAAGGACCTGCCGGTGACGTGGAGCCGTACCGACGAGTGGTACGACTACCAGGCGAACCCGCGCAACGACGTGCACGTGCTGGCGTCGATGGACGAGACGTCCTACAGCGGCGCCACGATGGGCGCCGACCACCCCATCACCTGGTGCCACGACTTCGACGGCGGCCGCTCCTGGTACACCGGGCTCGGCCACATGAAGGAGAACTACAGCGAGCCGAACTTCCTGAAGCTGCTGCTCGGCGGCATCCAGACGGCCGCGGGCGCGATCAGGGCCGACTGCTCGGCCTCGCAGAGCTCCAGCTTCGAGAAGGTCACCCTCGACGACGACACCTCCAACCCGATGATGGTGGACGTCGCCGAGGACGGCCGCGTCTTCTACATCGACCGCCTCGGCGACGTCAGGATCATCAAGCCGGCCGGCGGCACCGTGACCGCCGCGCAGCTCGACGTCTTCACCGCCAACGAGAGCGGCCTGCTCGGCCTGGCGCTCGACCCGGGCTTCGCCACCAACAACTGGGTGTACCTGTACTACTCGCCCGCCGGGGAGAACGTCGACCGGCTGAGCAGGTTCACCGTCACCGGCGACACCCTGGACCTGGACAGCGAGAAGACCATCCTCGACGTCCCCGTCCAGCGGGCCGAGTGCTGCCACCACGGCGGCGGCATGGTGATCGACCCGGAGAGCGGCGACCTCTGGCTCGCCACCGGCGACAACACCAACCCGTTCGCCTCCGACGGCTACACGCCGATCGACGAGCGCTCCGGCCGCTCCGCATGGGACGCCCAGCGCACCGCGGGCAACACCAACAGCCTGAGCGGCAAGCTGCTGCGCATCCACCCCGAGGACGACGGCACGTACACGATCCCGGACGGCAACCTGTTCCCGCCGGGCACGGAGAAGACCAAGCCGGAGATCTACGGCATGGGGCTGCGCAACCCGTTCCGCATGGGTCTCGACCCGAAGACCGGGCACATCATGCTCGGCGAGTACGGCCCCGACGCCTCCTCGGCCAGCGCGGCGCGCGGCCCGCAGAACACCGTCGAGTGGAACATCGTCTCCGAGCCGGGCAACTACGGCTGGCCGTACTGCGTCGGCGACAACACCCCGTACGTCGACTTCGACTTCGCCACCCGGCAGTCGGGGGCGGCCTTCAACTGCGCGGCGCCGGTCAACGACTCGCCGAACAACGACGGCCTGACCAGCCTGCCGCCGATCGTCCCCGCGACGGTCTGGTACCACTACGCGGCCGACCCGCAGCACTTCCCCGAGCTGAACGGCGGCGCGCCCATGGGTGGGCCGGTCTATCGCGACGACCCGGAGCTGGACTCGGACGTCAAGTGGCCGGCGTACTGGGACGGCAAGGCGATCTTCGGTGAGTGGAACAACGACACGGTGTGGTCGTTCCAGCTCGACGAGGACGGCACCGAGCTCGTCGAGATGAACAAGATCCTCACCGGCTTGTCGTTCAAGAAGCCGATGGACATGAAGTTCGGCCCCGACGGCGCGCTCTACATGGTCGAGTGGGGCTCCGGTTTCGGCGGCGACAACGCCGACTCCGGCGTCTACCGCGTCGAGTACACCAAGGGCACCCGCCCGCTGATCGCCCGCGCCACGGCGGACAAGACGGACGGGCCGCTGCCGCTGACCGTCACGTTCTCCAGCGAGGGCAGCAGGGACCCGGACGACAAGCCGCTCACCTACGCCTGGGACCTCGACGGCGACGGCGACACCGACTCCACCGACCCGAGCCCGTCCTTCACCTACGAGGAGGGCGGCGACTACAACGCCGTCCTGACCGTCACGAACCCCGACGGCAGGACCGCCACCGCGAGCGTGACGATCGCCGCGGGCAACACCCGTCCCACCGTCACCGTGGACGTGCCGCCGAACGGCGCGTTCTTCGAGTTCGGCGACCAGGTGCGGTTCGAGGTCACCGTGACCGATGCCGAGGACGGCACGATCGACTGCGAGCGGGTACGGATCCAGGCGATCCTCGGCCACGACAGCCACGGTCACCCGCTCGACCAGCAGCAGGGCTGCGAGGGCGTGCTGCAGACCCAGCAGGCCGGGCACGGCGAGTACGAGGACCTGTTCTACGTCATCGAGGCCAGTTACGCCGACGACGGCGCCAACGGCGCCTCGTCCCTGACCGGCCGCGGCGAGGTCATGCTGGCGCCCAAGCGCAAGCAGGCCGAGCACTTCACCCGCACCGGCCGGGTCACCGGCGGCACCGGCACCGACACCCCGGGCGTCGCGGTGGAGACGACCTCCGATCCGCAGGGCGGCAACGAGCACGTCGCGTCCATCCAGGACGGCGACTGGTGGTCCTTCGACCCGGCGAACCTGTCGAACCTGACCGCGATCCGGCTGCGCGCCGCCTCCGGCGGCCCCGGCGGGACCGTGCAGGTCCGGATGGGCGATCCGGAGACCGGTACGCTGATCGGCTCGGCCGAGGTGGCGCCCACCGGCGGCTGGCAGACGTTCACCGACGTCACGCTCGACCTGGCGGAGCCGCCGACGCAGAGCGGGCCGCTCTACTTCGTCGTCCGCAAGCCGGCGGACGCCGCCGACGACGCGTACCTGCTCAACGTCAACTGGGTCGACTTCGTCGGCAAGGGCGCGACGCACAACCAGCACCCGGTGGTGACCGCGACCGCCACCCCGGAGACGGGCGTCGCCCCGCTGGAGGTCGCCTTCAAGGCGACGGCCACCGATCCCGAGGGCGACCCCATCACCTACAAGTGGAACTTCGGCGTGGACGGCGCTCCCGAGCCCACCACCGCCGAGGCGAGCCACACCTACACCGTGCCGGGCACCTACACCGCCGTGGTGACCGCGACCGACGACAAGGGCGCGTCGGCCACCGCGCAGGTGCCGGTCAAGGTGACCGCGCCGCCGACGGTGTGCTTCACCGGCCGATCCGACGACTTCCTCGGTGACCAGCTCGACCGTGACCGCTGGACGGTCGTCAGGGAGAACCAGGACCTCAAGGTCGAGGACGGCAAGCTGGTGATCCCGACCTCGACCACCGACATCTACAGCACGGGCGGGGACACGCCGAACATCGTGCTGCAGCCGGCCCCGGCGGGCGCCTGGACGGCCACGGCCAAGCTGACGCTGGACGCGCGGGACGCGTACCAGCAGGCGGGCCTGATCATCTACGGCGACGACGACAACTACGCCAAGATGGTGCTGCAGGCCCGCTCGACCTCGGGTCCCGACCACGCCAGCCGCATCTTCCAGTTCATCAGGGAGGAGAACGCCGCCCCGAACGAGGTGGCGGAGAGCAACACGGCCGCGCTCGGCGACGCCTACCCCGACACGGTGTACGTGCGGTTCGTCAGCGACGGCAGTAGCATCACCGCCCACTACTCCGCCGACGGCACCACGTTCACCGCGATGCCGCAGACCAAGTCGCTCGCCGGGATCACCAACCCGAAGATCGGCCTGATCTCCCTCGCCGGGGCGAACCACCCCGTGGTGGACGCCGCCTTCGACTGGTTCCACCTCATCCCCGACGACACGGCGACCGCGCCCGCCCCGGACGACGAGTTCGACGGCACCGCGCTCGACGCCTGCCGCTGGAGCGAGATCGTCCGCCCCGACCCCACCGCACTGCGGGTGCGTGACGGCAAGCTGGAGCTCGACACCACGACGGGCGACATCTACGGCACCACCAACAGCGACCCGAAGAACCTCATCCTGCAACCGGCCCCCGACGGCGACTGGACGCTGGAGACCAAGCTGGACGCCTCGGCGCTCAACGAGCAGTACCAGCAGGGCGGCCTCATGGTGTACGCCGGTGACGACGACTACGTGAAGCTCGACTTCCTCACCACCAACGCCCCGGGGGCCACGGTGGCGCGGGCCATCGAGCTGCGCAGCGAGGTCGGCGGCACCGTGCAGAGCCCGCAACCGCAGGCCAACAACCTCACCAGCGGTGAGTGGCACCTGCGGCTGGTCAAGGAGGGCAGCACCTTCACCGGCTCGTACTCCGCCGACGGCGAGACGTGGACGGAGCTGTCCGCCCCGGTGGAGAACAGCGCGGTGGCCTCCGGCGATGTGAAGGTCGGTGTCTTCACCATCGGCACCAACCAGACGGCCTCGCAGACGGTCACGTTCGACCACTTCCGCCTCACCGAGGCGGCGCAGGTCGATCTGGTGGTCTCCGCCGCGTCCCGCTGCGTCGGCGCGTCGGCGTACGTGGCGGTCACCGCCGTCAACCGCTCCGACGCACCGGCCGCGGTGACGCTGACCACGCCGTTCGGTACGAAGACCGTGGCCGGCGTGACGCCGGGCAAGCAGGCGTACCAGTCCTTCAACAGCCGGGCCGGGCAGATCGAGGCCGGCACGGTGACCGTGAAGGGCACGGCGACGATCGGCGGCCGGGAGGTCACCTCGTCGTACGACGCCGCGTACCCGGCGCTCGACTGCTCATGAGAGACGGAGGGATCACATGATCACCACCAGGATTCCGCGGCTGCTCGCCGCCGCGGTGATCGGCGCCGCGCTCACCGGCGTCGCCCTGACCGGTCCCGCCGTGGCGCAGGACGACCCCGAGGACGGCATCGACGTGTCGGTGACGATCGAGCCGCGCACCACTCCAGGCTCGGTGTCCATGACCGTCGCCGACAACACGGGCGTGGCCCTGCAGGAGAACGGCTCCGACGCCGCCGCCCGGCAGTTCGTCGGCACCCTGCCGACGGTCACGGTGACCGACACCCGCGACCCCGCGCAGATTCCCGCTGGTGACTTCTGGGCGGTCGTGGGTCAGGCCGGGGAGTTCGTCTCGGCGGACGGCTCCGCGCCGCCCATCGGCCCGCAGTACCTGGGCTGGCGGCCGCAGCTGCTGAGCGACTCCCCCACCGGCGCGGTCGCGGCCGGTGAGCCCGTCTCCAGCGTCATCTCCGACGGCTCGGGAGCGCCCACGGTCGGCCTGCAGGGCCAGGAACTGCTGGTCTCTACGGCGAACTCCGCCGACGAGATCGGCACCTGGCAGGTCAACGCCGACCTGGCGCTGCGCACGCCCACCGACGTCACCGCCGGTGAGTACCGCACGACGCTGACACTCTCCCTGTTCAACCAGTCCTGACACGTGGCCGGCCGTCCGGGACCTCAGGGTCCCGGACGGCCCCTGACGAGACCGGAGACACGCCTGTTGACCCTGTTGACCACAAGCCGTACGCGGCGCACCCTCGCCGCGCTGGTCGCCTTGTCGGCCGCCGTCCTGGTGGGGTCGGCGGCCGTCCTGGTGGGGCCGGCGGCCCACGCCGACGTCACCTGGTCGGTCGTACCGGCGAACGCCGACGTCACCTGGTCGGTCGTACCGGCGAACACCGGCGGCCCCGACGGCCGCACCGCCATCGACCTCGAACTCGCCGGCGGCCAGCAGACGGTCGAGCACGTGGCGGTGATCAACCGCTCGACGGAGCCGGTCGTGTTCGGCATCGACGCGGGCGACGGCTACCTGACCTCCAAGGGCTACTTCGACATGCGGCCGTCGGGGGTCGAGCCGGTCGACGGCGGCTCCTGGATCACCGTCCCCGAGACGGTGACCGTCGCCGCCGGCGCGACCTCCGTCGTCCCGGTGACGGTGTCGGTCCCGACGAACGCGACGCCGGGCGACCACCCGGCCGGCGTGACCGCGTCCCTGGAGACGGTCTCCGGCCAGGTACGCGTCCAGAACCGGGTGGGCGTCCGCCTGAACATCCGCGTTACCGGCGACTACGTGGCCAAGCTGTCCGTGACCGGCGTAAGCGCGGCGTACACCGCCTCCTGGAACCCCTTCACCCCCGGCACCGTCGCGGTGACCTACACCGTCGCCAACACCGGCAACGTCCGCGCGGTCACCGGCAACCAGGTCCTGACCTCCACCTTGTTCACCGAGAACACCTGGACCGACCCCTCCACACCAAGGTCCAGAGAGCTGATGCCAGGCGGCCGCCGCACCTTCACCGCCCGCCTGCCCGGCGCCTGGCCCCTGGGCCCGATCGGCACGACGATCGTGGCACTCCCCTCCCCCGCGACCGGCCCCCTCCCAGGCGTCGCCGCCCAGCAGGCGGCGGCCACCACAAGGGTGTGGGCGCTGCCCTGGCCCCAGCTCACCCTGGCCGCCCTGCTCACCCTCGCCGTCGTCGTCCTCCGCCTGAACGCCGCCCGCCGCCGCAAGCGCATCGAGAAACTGATCGCACTCGCCCAGCAGGCGTGATCCCGGCACGGCTGCCTGTCCGGCCGCCCTGACGAGTCACCCGATTCGCAGGTCCATGAGGTGAGGGTTGTATGTGGCCAGGAGGTAGAAGGGTCTGGCGGCGGCGATCAATGTGTCTCGGGAGGGGATGCCCCGGTCCAGGGCGTGCAGTTCCAGGGTCTCGGGGTCGGCGCCCCAGCGCTCGCCGATCAGGTTGAGGATGCGGTCCGCCGACAGGGTGTGGATGTCGAAGGTGGACTGCGTCTGCTGGGCGTGCTGGTTCACCGTTCTGGCGGCGTGGACGAGGTTCGCCGCCGCCGACATGATCGGGCGACCGCGCAGAGCGTCCAGGGCCAGGGCGTCGGCGGGGGCGCCGGGGGCCAGCTGGAAGCTGCGGATCAGGAAGGCGGCGAGTTGTTCCCGCAAGGGCTGATCACGTTCCGCGGGGGTCAGCCACAGGTCCAAGAAGTCCAGCTCGTCGGGGGTCTCGGGGATGATCGTGCGATGGCGGGCGTGTGCCAGGGCCGCGTCCAGGGTCGGCTGCGGGGGCTGGTCCGTGCATTCCTGGACGATGTGGGTGTAGACCAGGTTCCGGTAGAAGTCGGGGTAGTCCTCGGCGAAGAGCTGGCACATCCGCAGGATGCTCAGCTCCGGGATCGGGCCGTCCTCGGTGTCGAGGTCGCGGGCGCCGAGCTGCCAGCGGTGCAGGTAGATGGACCGCGCCAGGGTGAACGAAGCGGGCTCGGGGCCGGGCCGGATCGTGCGGAGTTCCGCGATCAGTTCCAGGGCGTCGTCGCGTTTGAGGTTGACGGGACGGGTCGTGCACACCTGCCGCAGCGCTTCGAGCTTCTCGGCCCCAAGAGCCCGGGCCAGCTCGATGAGGGCGGGATAGGAGCGCAGCCGGTACGGGCGGCGGGCCAGCTCGGCGGCGAGATCCGCGGCGGCGCCTTCATCGAGGATGCCGTCCCGTACGCACAGGCGCAGGGTCGCGCGGATGTTGACCAGGGCCTCGGTGATGGGCCGGTAGCCGTCCTCAGGCGGGCCGTGCAGGAGGGCCACCTCGTCGTCGGCGGTCAGCCGGCCGTGGCGGTAGTCGCGGTAGACGCGTCCCACGCCGCGCATGCCGAACGTGTCGAGCTCGGCCGCCCGCAGGGCGCCCATGCTGGCGGCGCCGACGACGGTGACGCCGGACTCGATGAGGGCGAGGATCTCCTTGTGCCGGACGGCGCGGGTCTGGCGGAAGTAGCCGTCGATGATGCCGACGACGTCGCCCTGCTTGGGCGCGAGCTTCAGCAGGTCCCCCGCACCCACCGGCGGCAGGACGGTGACGTCGTCCCCGGCGAGCAGGCCGGCGGCGTCCGGCAGGCTGGGGCCGGCGAAGAGGTACGTGGTCATCACAGGAACGCCGATCGGCGGAGCAGCCCGGGGCAGACCACGCGGACGACGGGGACGCCCAGATCGGGCCTGGTGTGGTCGGCGACCAGCGGGGGCCGCCCGGTCAGGGCCACCACGCGGCCGACCGTGGTGCGCAGGTCGTCCGCGAGGGTCTCGTTGCGCACGGAGGGGATCTCGTCGTGGCCGAGCCGCCCGGACTTCGACGGCGGCGCCAGATCGGCGGGCACGCCGGTGACGGCGCGCCGGTAGGCGCTCGAGGTGAGGTCGTCCCTGGCGCCGGCGATCTGGGTGACGCGTGACTGCGCGGCCTCGGTGAGGGCGCGGCACAGGGCGACGTCACGGTCGAGGTGGGTGCCCGCGCCGGCGAACAGCACGGGGAACTCCTCGCTCCTGATGGTGGCCAGGAAGCAGGCCAGGCCGGTGGGCGAAGGGAGCACCTCGACCTGAACCTCGACTCCGGCCGCCGCCATCAGCTCCAGCAGTTCCCCGGCGGGGCCGTCGACGGTGGCCAGGTCGAGGAGCGGTGACGGCGGGCCGGTCTCGGCGCGGGCCAGGCTGTCGCGTTCGATGACCTCGTAGAGGCCGTGCAGCGCCGCTTCCTCGAAGGTGTTGCCGCTGGCGAGCCCGTTGCTGTTCTGGGCGAACAGCGGCGGCATCCAGGTGTCGCGGACGCGGCCGTCGAGCCGCAGCAGCTCGGTGGGCAGGAAGGTGCCCGCTCCGTCGTCCATGCGGGTCGCCCTGGTCCACTCCAGCTCCAGCCCTGGCCGGAGGTGGTGGCGGGGTTCGAGCTGCAGGTCGTGGACGCGGTAGCCGCAGACGCGTTCCATGTCGGCGACGGTCGCGGTCACCTCGCCTGGGCCGAGGCGTTCGGCGTGCCAGGACTCGATCGACTCCATGGCGGCCGAGACGCGGGCGTGGTCGTGGGTGAGGCCCTTGCCCTGGCTCACGGACACCGCGCGGGAGTTCGGGCGCACGGCCTGCCAGACCGGGATGCCGATCTCGTCGAGCCAGGTGACGTCGGCGAGCCGGGTGATGCCGACGATCGGGAAGAGCGGCTGGATGCGCCGCAGCGTGTCGGCGGGGGCCAGCACGCGGTGGGTGCCAAATAGACACGCCTTGCGGGTGTCGCCGGGAGCGGGGACGGGGTGGGTGATCACGCCGTCCCCGCCGGTGGTGAGCCGCGTCAATCCGAACCGTCACGCACCGTGGACGTCGGCGGGGTCGAGGTTGTCGTCGTCCTTCAGCCTGATGCTCCAGACGGTGTCCTTCATGGACGTCCCAAGCACGCTGTCGAGGTCACCACGGAGCTGTGCCGCGGTGGGGAAGTTGAGCGTCATCAGGAAACCTCCTGGTCGTCGGCCGGTACCGCACCGGCGATCAAGGGCCGAGTGTAATCAGGTCTGATCTTCTTGAGAAGGTGTGGCGGCGGCGAGGATCATCTGCCGGTCGTCGCCGTGCTCGAAGAGGCGCACGCGGAAGCCGCAGCGGGTGAGCTGGTCTCTCACGGCCGCGCCGTCCTGGTAGAGGTAGCGCCAGACGAGCACGCGGTCGCCCGGCTCGAACGACACCGTCCGCGCGCCGAAGGCCACGGTGACCGGCTCGGCGAACCGCACCCGGACGAAGACCTCGCTGCGGACGGGGTCGAAGCCGGTCTCGGTGACGTACCAGGAGCGGTCGATGCCGAGCAGGTCCAGCCCCATCAGCTGCTGCGGCTTGTACGGGCCGCCGACGCTGACCTTGTCCATGAACGGCGGACGGTCCACACCGGTGTCGATGCGCAGCGTCAGCAGCAGCACGTCATGATCGTTCATGGCGGCGCGTACGCGCCGCAGGAGCCGGTCGGGATCGGGCACGTTGTACGCGGTCCCGCCGGCCAGGACCACGAGCCGGGCCGCGTCGGGCTCGGCGGGCAGGACGCGGGCGAGGCCGGGCCCGGTGAAGTCGCCCTGGCACAGCTCGAAACGCTGCTCGGGGAAGTCGGCGCGAAGGGCCTCCCCCGCCAGGTCGAGGATCTCGGCGCTGATGTCGATCCCTCGGTAACCGGCCAGCCGGGACGCGTCCAGGAAGTGGCGGATGAGCCCGCGCACGGGACGCGTCGTACCGGGCCCCAGGTCGACGATCCGCACCGGCGACGACGGCGGCGCGAGCGCGAGGAGCGCCCCGGCGTGCCGCTCGGGCAGCGTCTCCATGCCTGACTGCGCTTCGCCCGCGCGCCACAGCTCGCTGCCGTCGCCGAGGTAGGTCAGCTCGTACGGGAACTCGCCCCGCTCCTCGAGCGCGTCGGCGATCGCGTCGATCTGTGCCGCCGAGTAAGTCCGGTGGAAGTCCTCACCCGGCGACACCACATGTCGTTCCACACCCATGACGCCCGACCGTACCGGGCCCGGGTCAGGAGACGGTGATCGTCCCGTCGGAGTTGCGGGCGCACGTGACGCTCGCGCGCGGCCCCGCGGCGGCGGCGCCGCTCAGGCACTGGCCGAGGACCGTGTGGCCGGCGGCGTTGGGGTGCCACGACTCCTGGCAGGTCTGGAAGTAGGTGACGCAGGTGTTCGCCGCGCGCTGGATGCGGATCTTGTCCCACCCGGACAGGCTGGTGACGGGCGTACCGGTCGGCCCGTCCTGGACGCGGACCGGCGTCGCGAGCGCGCCGGACGGGCTGCCGGAGTTCTCGCAGAGGCGGGCCCCGTCGAAGGCGCGCTGGACGTCCAGGACGCGCACGTCGGCCGCCGGGCGTTCGGCCGCCAGCGTGGCGTGCGCGTTCTTGACCAGGGTGCCGAGGTTCTCGGAGAACACGTGCCCTGGCCCGAGGCTGGCGCGGTGGATCGGGCAGCCGGCGGCGTAGCGCTCGGCGCCGAGTGCGCGGAACTTGTCGCGGGTGTCCTTGCGGCCGTCCTCCTCGTGGTACGGCGTGGCGAGCTCGGGCGGCAGCGGGTTGGTGTAGGTCTGCAGGATCACCTGGTGGACGCCGTCGGCGTCGACCTGGGCGAGGGTGTCGAGTATCTGCCGCAGGGCGGCGGTGGTCTCGGTGGTGGCGGCGGCGACCTCGGCGGCGGTGGCCAGGTCGGAGGCGGAGCAGGGCTGCTGCGGCACCTCGCCCTTCAGGTACGCCCAGAACTCCCACCAGCCGGTCCAGGCGTCGGCGATGAACCGGTTGGCGCATAACGTGGCGACGTCGCCGAAGGTGAACTGGCTGTTGTTGGAGCCGAGCCCGATGAGGACGACGTCGATGTCGTGCGTCTGGGCGACGGCGCGCAGTTGGTCGAGCTGGGCGGCGACGGTGCGGCCCTCGGGGCGGGCGCTGGCGGGTGCGGTGATGTCGGCGGGCTGGGCGCCGGAGCAGGCGAGGTTGAAGCGTTGCTGGATGCCCGGCAGCGACGCCTTGAACAGCGAGGCGTTCGCCGACCGGTGGCAGAAGTAGGCGTTGCTGTTGGCCGCCGACCAGCCGGGGAAGCCCTGCGTCGTGCCGGAGGAGTCGGCGACGGGCTGGTAGTCCCCCGCGCCCTCGCCGCTGACGAAGCTGTCGCCGAGCGCGACGGCGGCGGTGGGGAGAGCCGCCTGCGCCGGTCCACTGTGCACGGCCTGGACGCCCGCCGCGCTCACGAAGAGCATGACGACCGCGGCGGCACGCTGGAGGAACCTCATGACCACCCATTTCCTACTGAATCAGTACGAAATTCGTGGGTTGATCACAACATGCCGCACCCGGCGCGTCAAGATCAGCCGTCGTCGAGCGCCGTGTAGTCGACCTTGCCGTTGGGCAGCCGCGGCAGGCCGTCCACCCGCTCGAACACCGCCGGCACGGCCACCACGGGCAGCCGGTCCAGCAGGTGGGCGCGCAACGCCCGGCGGTCGATCCGCTCCTGCTCGGTGACCAGGAAGCCCTTGAGCCGCGCCAGGCCCCGCGTCACGCCGACCGCGGCCTCCCGCACGCCGGGGAAAGCGGCCATGGCGTGCTCGATCTCCGCGCGTTCCACCCGCGCGCCGCTCAGCTTGAGCTGGTGGTCCGCGCGGCCGTGGAACAGCAGCGCCCCGTCGCCGCGCCGGGAGACCAGGTCACCGGTACGGTAGGCGTCCCCGACGCCCTCGGCCAGGCCGGGGCCGGAGATCACCAGCTCGCCGACGCCGTCAGCGTTCGGCTTTGCGATGGACACCCGCGCGCCCGGGACGGGGTGGCCGATGGGCACCCGCGAAGAACGGGCGTCCTCGGGGACGCAGCGGTGGACCGTGCTCCAGACGGTGCACTCGGTGGGGCCGTACTCGTTGTGGAGGATCGCCTCGGGCAGCGCGGCGTAGTGCGCGCCGACCAGCGCGGGCGGGCAGGTCTCGCCGGCGACGATCACCGTGTCCAGTGACCCGAACGCGCCCGCCAGGCCGTTGCGGAGCGCGAGCCCGTACAGCGACGGCACCATGAGCAGGTGGGAGGGCCGGTGCTGGGCGGCGAAGCGCGCGGCGGCGGCCAGGTCGGACGGGCGCTGGCTGGGGATGACCAGGGTGCCGCCACTGGCCAGCGTCCAGTAGATGCCGGCGACCGAGCTGTCGAACGAGATGGACGAGCACAGCAGGAACCCGGTGACCGGCGACGGGTAGTAGGTCAGCCGGGCGGAGGTGGACCAGGCGAGGGCCGCCCGGGAGATCGTGACGGGCTTGGGCGTGCCCGTCGAGCCGCTGGTGTAGCAGGTGTAGGCGAGCCGGGCCTGGCCGGCGGGGACCGGGCCGCCTGAGAGCGTGGTCATGCCGATGCGGCAGGACGGGCCGTTCAGCGGGACGATCATGTCCGGCTCGATGAGGGCGATCCGCGCCCCGCACGCCTGGGCGACGTCCTGCTGCCGCCCGACGGGGAAGGCGGCGTCGATGGCGACGTACCGGCCGCCGGCCCGCAGGACGGCGAGCATGCCGATCACCGCCCACCGCGACAGGTGGGCGTGGATCACCACAGGCTCGTCGGGTCGCAGGCCCGCCTCCAGCAGCGCCCGCGCGAGCCCGGCGCTGCGCCGGTCCAGCTCCCGGTAGGACAGCTCGCCTTCGCGGTCGGCGATCGCCGTGGCCGGGCTGGTCAGGTGCGCTTCGATGAGCTCAAGCATCGGCCAGCCGCTCCAATACGCTCAGGAACCCGGCGATCTTCTCCTCCACCCACTCCTGGCCGAACATCTCGGCCTCGCAGGAGACGATGCCGACCACCTCCTCGTCCACCCGCATCGACCAGAGCAGGTGCAGCGGCATCACGGGCGCGGGCTGCCGCTCCTCCGGCACGGGCGTCAGCAGCAGCGCCGGGTCGTCCGCGGTGGGCGCGAACGGCGACTTCGGGATGAGCTGGAACACCGGGAACGTGCGCTCCACGACCTCCGCTGGATCGAAGATCAGCGCGGTGAGGTCCGGCGCCTCGGGCAGCACCCGCAGCAGCGGCACGTCGTGCCGGTAGGCCGCCCGGCACACCTCGTCGGCGCGGCGGCTCAGCTCGTCCAGGTCGCCGGGGTTCTCGGTGGTGATGCGCAGCCAGAGCAGGTTGAGCATGAAGCCGGCCGTGTACCACTCCGACGGCTTGCGCCCGGCGGTGATGATCGGCACGACGGCGTCGCGGCGCCCGGCCCAGACCGACGCGGTGAACGCCGTCAGCAGCAGGGTGAACGGCGTCGTCCTGCGCCGCCGCGCCACCCGGCCGAGCCGCCGCCACAGCTCGTCGGGCACGGTGAAGCGGCACGTCCGCTGCTCGCCGCGCCTGCCGGGCGTCGGCACCGGCAGCGCGAGGTCCGCCACGCCGTCCAGCTGGTCCTTCCAGTACGGCAGCGCGTCCGTGATCGTCTTCTCCCATGAGGGCGAGAAGTCGTCGGCGGCGACCTCGGCGTACCCCAGGACCTGCGAGCCGGGCGGCGGGCCGCCCCGCAGCCGCGCGGTGTAGGCGTCGGCCAGGTCGCGCGCCAGCAGCGTCAGCGACCAGGCGTCCGAGACGAGGTGGTGGGTGACGATCACCAGCAGGCTGGTGCCGTCCGCGCACCGGCCGAGGTGCACCCACAGCAGCGGCGGCTCGTCCGGCGGGTACGCCGCGTTCGTCGCCATCGCGAGGAAGGCGTCCTCGTCGTCCACGTCGTCCACGTCGTGCACCAGCAGCCGGCCCGGCACGCTGTCGTGCACGTGCGCCTTGATGCTCTGGCCGGCGTCGCGGACCACGGCCGTGCGCAGCGCGTCGTGCCGGGCCACGACGTCGTCCACGGCCTGGCGCAGCACGTCTTCGTCGAGGTCGTGCGCCACGCGGTAGGCCGCCCGCACGATGAACGCCGGGTTGAGCACGCTGCCCGGCACGGCCAGCTCCAGCCCGAGCAGCAACTGCTGGGCGTAGGTGAACGGGATCTCTGTCGTCATCTGCCTCTCCTGGGCACGCCCGTGATGATCAGCTTCTTGAAGCCGGTGAGGAAGGTCGATCGCACGCGGACCGCTTCCGCGGCGAGCGCGACGTCGGCGAAGGTCGCGAAGAGCGTCTGGAAGAACAGCCGCAGCGTGAGCCGGGCCAGGTGGGAGCCGATGCAGTAGTGGTGTCCGCTGCCGAAGGCGAGGTGGCGGTTCGGCGTACGGGCCGGGTGGAAGACGTCCGGGTCAGGGAAGATCTCGGGGTCCCTGTTGGCCGCGCCGATCCAGGCGACCACCGGCTCGCCCGCCGGGAGCTCCACCCCGGACAGGCGTACCGGGCGGGTGGTGTGCCGCATGAAGTGGCTGCCGGGCGACGCCCAGCGCAGCGCTTCCTCCACCCCGCTGCGCAGCAGATCGGGACGGGCGGCCCAGGCGCGGTAGCCGCCGTCCCCGGCCAGCTCTGCGACGGTCGAGTTGACCACGTTCGGCAGGGTCACGCTGGCGCCGAGCAGCAGGCTGTAGCAGTTGGAGACCACCGTGCCGGGGCCTTCCGGCAGCATCAGGCTGATCAGGTCGTCGCCGGGGGCGCGGGCGCGGTCGCGTACCAGGTGCAGGAAGTACGCGAACAGCTCGCGGTGCGCCCGCCGCAGCGTCGTGGCCGCGTCACCGGCGACCTGGTAGTCGGGGTCGTCCTCGGCGCCGGCCGCCATGACCAGCGTGAGCAGGCGCGGCCGGTCGGCGTGCGGCAGGTCGAGCAGCGGCCCGATCAGCGCGAGCGGCAGCCCGCGCACGGCTTCCGCCAGGTCGAACGGCCGCCCGTCCAGGCCGGGGGCGAGCAGCTCGGTGATCGCCGCGACGATGGCGGGCTCGTAGGCGGCGGCCGAGCGCATGCCCATGAGCTTCTGCAGCGGGGCCCGCATCCGGTCGTGCGCGGGCGGGTCGGTGGCGGCGAGCTGCCGCCCGGCGGCCGGGTCGGGGCGGCCCAGCAGGTTGAGCAGGGTGCCGCGCTCGCTGGTGAAGCACGTGTGGTCGCGCAGGACGCGGTCCACGTCGGCGTACCGGGTGACCGACCAGAAGCCCCGCTCGTGCCGGTGCACCGGGTCGTTCTCCCGCAGCCACCGCCAGGCCGCGTACTGGCCGCCCGCCTCGAACAGGCCGGGGTCGGACAGGTCACACATGGCCGATCACGGCGGCCAGCTCGGCGATGGTCGGCGACAGGAACAGCGCCCAGGCGGGCACCTCGAAGCCGAACTCGCGGTCGATCGCGAACTGCACGTCGGCCGCCAGCAGGGAGTCGCCGCCCAGCTCGAAGAAGTCGTCCTCGATGCCGACGGGCGCGACGCCCAGCCTGTCCTCCCACAGGGCGGCCAGGCGGCGTTC
This sequence comes from Nonomuraea sp. NPDC049504, assembly GCF_040676845.1. Lineage (NCBI taxonomy): Bacteria > Bacillati > Actinomycetota > Actinomycetes > Streptosporangiales > Streptosporangiaceae > Nonomuraea > Nonomuraea sp. NPDC049504. The sequence goes on along the minus strand of NZ_JBFAPT010000032.1, from coordinate 93,759 downwards.
CGTGTCGGTGCGTGGCGGCTCGTACGGCGAGTCGAGCTCGAGGTCGTCCCGTGAGGTGACAGTGGTCATGCCGGCTCCGTGATCAGGTTCCGTGGTCAGGTGAACGCGCAGGTCCCGGCCAGTGTGTCCGTGCCGGTGTTGAGTCCGCGTTGAGGATTCGTTGATGCTAAAGTCGGCGAACATGAAAACCGTTCCCATTTTCTTAATGCTGCTGCTGATCACCGCCTGCGGCAGCGGCACGGCCGCGACCGGCGCCGCCCGGCTCACGAGCTGCGGGCTGCCGCTGGACATCCCGGCGCCGCCGCGGCGGGCGGTCGCCATGGAGCAGAACGCGGCGGAGATCATGCTGAGCCTGGGGCTGGCCGGTCGCATGGCCGGCACCGCGTACCGGACCGATCCCGTGCTGCCCGAGCTGGCGCCGGACTACGCGAAGGTGCCCGTGCTGTCCGCGCAGTATCCGGGCCGTGAGGCGCTGCTGGCCGCCAAGCCCGACTTCGTCTACTCGATGCGCGCGTCCGCCTTCGCCCCCGAGGCCGCCGGCTCCCGGCAGGACCTCGCGAAGCTGGGCGTGCCCGCGTACCTGTCGGCCAACGACTGCGAGGACCAGGCGCTCATCCCCGCGCACGCCGAGTTCGAGGCGATCTTCAAGGAGATCGACGACATCGCCACCGTCTTCGGCGTACGCGAGCGCGGCCAGGACGTGGTCGCCGACCTGCGCAGGCGGCTGCGGGCCGCCGAGCGGCCGGAGCACCTCGACGCCGACGTCATGTGGTACTACTCCGGCACCAGGACGCCGGCCATCGCCGGCGGCACCGGCCTGCCCGGCACGATCACCAGGCTGCTCGGCGCGCGCAACGCGTTCGCCGACGTCGACAAGCAGTGGGCGGAGGGCAACTGGGAGGAGATCGCCGCCCGCGACCCCGACGTGATCGTGCTCGCCGACCTCGCCCGGGGCGGCGACGGCGACAGCGCCGAGGCCAAGAAGCGCTTCCTGCGCTCCGACCCCGTCGCCGCCCGCCTCACCGCGGTCAGGAACGACCGCTTCATCGTCGTCCCCGGCTCGTCCGTCGACCCGTCCATCCGCGCCGTCACCGCCGTCGAGCAGGTCGGCCGCGGCCTGACCCGCCTGTTCGGCAGGAAGGAGAACACGTGACCCCGCACGAGCTGCTGGCCTCCTGGGAGGAGCAGCAGAGCGCGTACGTCGCCCACCGCGAGAACCGCTTCGAGGTCATGCTGGACGTCCTGCGCCTGCACGCCCCCGCCGAGCCGGCCGTGCTGGACCTGGCCTGCGGCCCCGGCTCGATCACCGGCCGGGTCCTGGCCCGCGTCCCGGGCGCCCGCGTGGTGGCCACCGACCACGACCCGGTGCTGGCCAGGCTCGCCGAACTCGTCCTCGGCGACCGGGCCACCGTGATCGACGCCGACCTGGCCGAGCCCGGCTGGAGCCGGCGCTTCACCGAGTGGCGCTTCGACGCCGTCCTGACCTCGACCGCGCTGCACTGGCTGTCGCCGCGGCAGCTCCTCGGCGTCTACACCGAGCTGGCCGCGCTCCTGCCACCCGGCGCGGTCCTGCTCAACGCCGACCATCTGCGGTTCGGGCCCGAGCACCCGGCCCTGGCAGACGTCTCGGCACGCCACGACGAGCAGGTACGGCGGGCCGCCTTCACCGCCGGCGCCCCCACCTGGGACGCTTGGTGGGCCCTGGCCGGGCGGCTGCCCGCACTCGCCGAGCGGCTGCCCGAGCGCGAGCGGCGCTTCGCCGACCGGCCGCCCCAGCCGCTCGCGCCGCTGGCCTTCCATCTCGCCGCGCTGCGGACGGCCGGCTTCGCCGAGGTGGGCACCGTCTGGCAGTACCTCGACGACTACGTCGTCTTCGCCAGGCGATGAGGGCGGCGTACGTGATCGGCGCGGGGCTGCTGCTCCTGGCGTTGTCGGTCGCGGCCGCCGCCGTGGTGGGGGCGGCCGGGTTGTCACCCGCCGACGTGCTGCGGACGGTCGCGTTCCATGCCGGGCTGCCGGTGCGGCCGCTCGCGCCGCTGGACGACGGCATCATCTGGCAGCTGCGCCTGCCCAGGGTGCTGCTGGCCGTGCTGGTGGGGGCGGGGCTGTCGGTGTGCGGGGCCGTGCTGCAGGCGCTGACCCGCAATCCGCTGGCGGATCCGTATCTGCTGGGGATCTCCTCCGGCGCCTCCACCGGGGCGGTGGCCGTGCTGGTCCTGGGCCTGGGCTCCGGGGCGGCGGCGCTGTCGTCCGGCGCGTTCGGCGGCAGCGTGCTCGCCTTCTGCTGCGTGCTGGCGATGATCGGCAGGGAGCTCGGCAGCACGGTCAGGGTCGTGCTGGCGGGGGTCGTCGTCTCGCAGCTGTTCAGCGCCGCGACCAGCCTCATCGTCATCTGGGCTGCGGACGCGCAGAGCACCCGCGGCGTGACCTTCTGGATGCTGGGCTCGCTGGCCGCGGCGAGCTGGCCGAGCGTGGCCCTGTGCGCCGTGGTGGCCGGGGGCGGGCTGCTCGCGTGCGTGCTCGCCTCCTCGGCGCTGGACGCGTTCGCGTTCGGCAGGGAGGCCGCCGCCTCGCTCGGCATCGCCCCGGCCAGGACCGAGCTGACCCTGTTCACGGTCACCGCGCTCACCACGGCGGTGCTGGTGGCGGCGAGCGGCGCGATCGGCTTCGCCGGCCTGATCGTGCCGCACGCCGTGCGCGCACTGGCCGGCGGCCGTCACCACGTGCTGCTTCCCGCCTGCGCCCTGTACGGCGGTGTGTTCCTGCTGGCGGCCGACACCGTCGCCCGCACCGCCTTCGCACCCCGCGAGATCCCCGTCGGCGTGCTGACCGCCCTGATCGGCGTCCCCGCCTTTGCGCTCATCATGCGGCGGAGAAAGGAGACGCCGTCGTGAGCCTGCACGCCCGTGACGTCACCTGGACGGTCCAGGGCCGGCCGATCGTGGACGGCATCACCGTCGAGATGGCTCCCGGCGGCCTGACCGGGGTGCTCGGCCCGAACGGCTCGGGCAAGTCCACGTTCCTGCGGCTGCTCGCGGGGTTGCTGCGCCCCCAGGGCGGCGCCGTCCTGCTCGACGGCCATGACCTGGACCGCCTGCCGCGCCGCGACGTCGCCCGCCGCCTGGCGGTGGCCGCCCAGGAGGTCTCCACCGACGTGGAGCTGACCGTCCTGGACGTCGTGCTGCTCGGCCGCATCCCCCACAACCGCCGCATGACGGGCGCGGACGGCCTCGCCCGCGCCCGCCGCGCCCTGCGCCGGTGCGGGGTCGCCGACCTGGAGCATCGCCGCTGGCCCACGCTCTCCGGCGGCGAGCGCCAGCGGGTCAGCATCGCCCGCGCACTCGCCCAGGAACCCACCGAGCTGCTGCTGGACGAGCCGACCAACCACCTCGACATCGCCCACCAGCTGGCCCTGCTCGACCTGCTCGCCGCCATCCCCGCCACCGTGGTCACCGTCCTGCACGACCTCAATCTGGCCGCCCAGTATTGTGACCACCTCCTGCTCCTGCACAAGGGCCGCCTCGTCGCCACCGGCCCACCAGGCCGGGTCCTCACGGAGGAGACGGTGGAGCGCGTGTACGGCGTGCGAACGGAGATCACCCGCTCCCCCACCGGCCGCCCGGCCCTCCGCTTCCTGCCCCGCGCCGCTCGGACGGCATGAAGGGCTGCGGGGCCCGAGCCCTGCAGCCCTGTCACCTCACTCGATCAGCCCGCGCCGGTACGCACTTGGCCAAAGCAGTTCCTTTCGGCGTGCGATACTGTGCCAGCATAACGATAATGATTTTCATTTTGCTATTGGGAGGCATGGTGTCAACCCCCGTCGTCCTCGTCGCCGGCCTACATGACACGGCCCGCACCGCCGCCGTCGACGAACTGCTGGCCCGGCATCCGGGCTCCGTCGCCGTCCACCACGATCTGGGCGACGTCGTCCACGGCCGCGTGCGACGTACCGTCCGCGACGGCGTCCGCGTGCTGGACACGACCGACGTGCGCCTCGCCCACGGCTGCGTCACCTGCACCGTCCGCGAGGACCTGCTCCCCCAGCTCGTCCTGCTGGCGCCCGGCGCGTCCCTGCTGATCGTCGATCTGTGGGACACGGTCGAGCCGCGCTCGGTCGCCGAGGCCGTCGACTGCGATGAAGCCCGCGAGCTCCTGCGGCTCACCGCCGTGCTCACCGCCCTCGACGCCGCGGCCCTGCCCGACGACATCACCCGCGGCGAGCCCCTCGGCACGCTCGGCAGATCCGCGGCCGCGGGCGACCAGCGCTACCTGGCCGAGGTCCTGGCCCGGCAGCTCGAATACGCCACGGGCCTGGTGCTGCGCGGCGGGGACGACGACGACCGCGACCTGTCGCGGCGGGTGCTCGCCCACCTCGCCCCGGTCACCCCCGTGCACGGCGTGGCGGCTCTGCCGGCGGTCACCGGCCCCGCCCTGTGCACGTCCGAGCTGGCCGAACGCGTGGACCCCCGCACCGCGAGCCTGCCCGCCGACGCCACGACCGAGGAGATCGTCACCACGGTCTGGCGCAGCCGCCGCCCGCTGCATCCCGGCCGCTTCTTCGAGGCCGTGGACGAGCTGGTCACCGCGTCCGTACGCTCGCGCGGCCGCTTCTGGCTGGCCACCCGCCCCGGACAGCTGCTCGCGTGGGACGCCGTCGCCGGCATCGTCTCGGTCGAGGACGCCGGCCCCTGGCTGGCCGCGCTGCCCGAGGCCGCGTGGGACCTCCTCTCCCCCGCCCGCCGCGTGGCGGCCGCCCTCGACTGGCATCCCGAGCACGGCGACCGCGTCCAGCACCTGGTCTTCACCGGCCCCGACCTCGACGCCGGGCGCCTGCACCGCCTCCTCGACTCATGCCTGCTGGCCGACGGCGAGCACCCCGGCCACGACGACCCCTTCACCCTCATCCTCGACCTCAAGGAGATCGCATGAAGCCCCGCCGCGCCCCGCGCAAGAAGCCCAACCCGCTGCTCGGCGTGGACCGCATCGACTACAAGGACACCGCCCTGCTACGCACGTTCATCTCCGACCGGGGCAAGATCCGCAGCCGTCGCGTCACCGGCGTCACCGTCCAGCAGCAACGCCGGATCGCCCAGGCCGTCAAGACCGCCCGCGAGATGGCCCTGCTCCCCTACGCCTCCCGCGCCGAGCACCTGTCCTGACGGCTATGCGGGGCGGCGTCCCCAGGCGGAGATCAGCGGGGCGAGGGTGAGGTCGAGCTCGCCGGCGTCCACCGCGGCCAGGTGGGCGTCGATCTCGGCGTCGTCGGCCGGCCCCGCTTCGAGCAGGTCGGCGCGGAGCATGCGGACCGTCGCGCTCTCCAGCCGGGCGCAGGCCGCCCCGCCGACCGGGAAGAACGCGGAGGCCGCGACGTCGGCCAGTCCGGCCGCGCGCAGGGCGTTCGGCAGCGTACGGCCGAAGCGCAGGTCGGTGCCGCGGCGGGCCATCAGCTCGCGGACGGCGCGCCGCAGCCGGTTGGCGCGCCGCTGGGCGGAGCCGGTCTCATCCAGGCAGGCCAGCGGCTGCAGCTCGGTGTCGGCGTCCTCGACCAGCAGGAAGCCGCCGGGCCGCAGCGCCGCCACCATCGTCTCCAGCGCGCGGGCCCGGTCCGGCACGTGGACGAGCACGAGCCGGGCGTGCACCACGTCGAACGTGCCCGGCGGCGGGTCCGTGGCGACGTCGTGCCGGAGCACCTCGTAGCCGGCGTCCTGGGCGAGCCAGGACGTGTCGATGTCGGTGGCGAGCACGTGACCGGTCGGTCCTACGGCCGTGGCGAGCGCCTCGGGGATGCCGGGCCCTCCGGCGCCCACCTCCCAGCAGCGCGCGCCCTCCCGCACGCCGAGCCGGCCGGCGTGCCCCAGCGTGACGCCGTCGAACAGGTCGGAGATCCAGGTGAACCGCTCGCCCGCCTCCGTCCTGGCGTTGTCGAGGAGGTAGCGGTGCGGCTTCGATGCGTTCATGCTCCCCATCCTCGCGGCACTCGCCTATAGTCATGACTATGACTACTCACATTCATGAGTATGGCTGATGGCTCTGCGGCACGCGGTGCTGGCGGCGCTGCTCGACGGCGAGTACAGCGGCTACCAGCTCACCAAGATCTTCGACATCGGCGTCTCCAACTTCTGGTACGCCGCTCCCCAGCAGCTCTACGCCGAGCTGACCAAGCTGGAGGCCGACGGCCTGGTCACGGGCCGGGAGGTGGTCCAGCGGGGCCGCCCCAACAAGCGCGTGTTCAAGGTGACCGAGGCCGGGCTGGCCGAGCTGGCCGCGTTCGCCGAGGCTCCGGCCAGACCGCTGGTGCTGCGTGACGACCTGGCCGTCAAGGTGCACGCCGTGGACCTGCTCGACGCCGGGCCGGTGATCGAGCAGCTGCACGAGCGGGCGCGGCAGGAAGAGGCCAAGCTGGAGATCTTCGAACGGACCCTCGCCGGCCTGCGCGGCGACCTGAACGAGGAGACGTTCCTGCGCGACGGCGGCCCCGTGGGCCCGTACCTGTCCTGCCAGGCCGGCTGCCGGCTGGCCCGCGAGACGCGCGACTGGTGCCTGCGTACCGCGCGGACGCTGGAGGCGCGCGCCCGCGCGCACATCGGGAAGGAGACCTCATGACCACCTACGCGCGTTACGTCGCGCTCGGGGACAGCCAGACCGAAGGGCTCGGCGACGGCGACGACGTCAGCGGCCACCGTGGCTGGGCCGACCGCCTCGCCGAACATCTGGCTCGCGTCCACCCCGGGCTGTGTTACGCCAACCTGGCCGTGCGCGGCCGGGCGGCGGCGCAGATCCGCGACGAGCAGCTGGCCGCCGCGCTGGCGCTGCGGCCCGATCTGGTCACGGTCATGGCGGGCATGAACGACATCATCCGCCCCGGCTTCGACGCCGCCGCGGTGGCGGGCGCGGTGGAGGAGATGTTCGCCGCTCTCACCGGGGCGGGGGCGCGGGTGGTCAGCGTGACGTTCCCCGACATCGCCAAGATCGCCCCCATGGCCCGGCCGCTGCGTCCCAGGGTGCTCGACCTCAACGACCGCATCCGCTCGGCCGCCGCCCGTCATGGGGTCGCGCTGGTGGACACGTTCGCGATGGAGTTCGTCACGGACGCGCGGATGTGGAGCGTGGACCGTCTGCACGCGAGCCCGGTCGGACACGCCCGCATCGCCGCCGCCATGGCCCACACGCTGGGCCTGGCCGGCAGCGACGACGCGTGGATGCTGCCCTTCCCGCCCCTGCCTCCTGCGGCGAGGTGGCGGGTGGCGGCGGACGAGGTGCGCTGGTTCGCGACCTTCGCGGGCCCCTGGATGGCCCGCCGCCTCCGCGGCCGCTCCTCAGGCGACGGCCGCACCGCCAAGCGCCCGGATCTCACCCCGTGGGCGCAGCCGACCTCCGGAGAGCCGGCGCGCTGATCGCCGCCTGATGGGCGATCTTCTCCCGGGGTCGGCGGCCTTCGATCATGTCGCCGCGGGGCGCCGGACGGTGAAGTCGTCCGGCAGCAGCGCGCGGCAGGCCGGCGGGATCGGTTCGTTCACTCCCGCGACCTGGCGGCGGTTCAGGGGCGTCGAGCTGCCGCCAGCGCCGTACGGATCTGCTCGGCGTTCGCCGGGCCGCCGGGGTCGTCCGCGGTCATCTCCTGCTGGTTCTTGAAGTACACCCCCACGTACGCCGGGGTGTCGCGCTGGAAGCGCCAGCTTTCCGCGAGGGTTCCCGCGTCGTAGGTGTCGTAGCCGAGCAGGTCGATCAGCTCGCTCGCGGCGGCCTTCGCCTCGGCCGAGTCGCCGGCGATGGGCAGGACCGTACGGTCGGGCGCGCCCGACGGGCGGGCCAGGGCCACCAGATGGTTGACCCAGATGTTGTTGAACGCCTTGACGACCTTGCTGTCGGGCAGGTGCCGCTGGAGCAGCTCGCTGGTCGTGACCTGCTCGGCGTCCAGCTCCGGGATCGACCCGTCGCGCTCGGGATAGTAGTTGGTCGTGTCGAGGACGACCTTGCCCGCCAGCGGTGCCACCGGGACCTGGTGATGGTGCTTGAGCGGGATGGAGACCACGACCCAGTCGCCGGCGGCGCCGGCTTCGGCGGGAGTGGCGGCACGGGCCAGGGGGCCCAGCTCTTTGACCAGGCCGGCCAGGGTGTCCGGGCCGCGGGAGTTGCTGAGGACGACGTTCAGGCCGGCGTTGACGGCGAACCTGGCGATGGCGCCGCCGATGTTCCCGCTGCCGATGATTCCCAGGGTGCGCTGGTCGGACATGTGAGGACCTCCTAGAATCGGGATGGGCATCCCGCTTATTGCCGGACTATACGGGACGTCCATCCCGGTTGTCGACGGAGAGGTACAGGTCATGGCTGACGAGCGCTTGCGGGCCGACGCGCGGCGTAACAGGGCACGCGTGCTGGAGGTGGCGGCCGAGGTGTTCGCCACCGAGGGCTTCTCCGTGCCGGTGGCCGAGATCGCACGGCGTGCCGGGGTGGGCACGGGCACGGTGAGCCGACATTTCCCGACGAAGGAGGATCTGGTGGCGGCGATCGTGGGCAGCCGGCTGACCGAGCTCACCATCAAGGCCGACGAGCTGGCCCGCCGAGAGGATCCCGGCACCGCCTTCTTCGCCCTCTTCATCGCCTTCGTACGAGCGGGCGCGGAGGACTGCGGCCTGGCCGAGGTGGCGGGGGACGATCGCCGGCTGGACGAGCTGGACGAGCGCGCGGGCGCCGACCTGTGCGGCCGGCTGCAGGAGTTGCTCGCCGCCGCCCAGAAAGCCGGCGCCGTACGCCCCGACGTCTCTTACGCGGACGTCAGGGCGTTGATGTCAGCGTGCATGACGAGGAAGGACGGGCTGGAGCCGATCCTCGGCGTCGTCACCGACGGATTAAGCACGGATAAGCACGCCCTGAGCACGCCCTGAGCACGCCCTGAGCACGCCCTGAGCACGCTCTGACACGGTCTGAGCACGGCCTGACGGCTCACCGGCCCTCACGCGCCGCCCACGAGGCGACCGCGTGCACGGCCTGGATCAGGGAGCGGCCGCTGTCGGTGAGATGGTAGAGCACCTGCACGGGCATCGAGGGCACCACCTCTCGGCGCATCAGCCCGTGCTCCTCCAGCTCCCGCAGGCGCAGCGTCAGCATGCGATCGGAGATGCCGCCGACCATGCGCCGGTACTCGCCGAAGCGGCGCGCGCCCCTCGCTCCGGCGAGCATGATCGCCGACGTCCACCGGCGGCTCATGAACACCATCATGTCGCTCGCGCCCTCGCACCGCGCGGCGTCGATCACAGGAGCCTTCACTTCTGTAGAACTAGTCACTCCATAAAATAAAGCAGCTAACCGGCGCTTTGGCAAGACACATCCGGTGCACCGAGGCTGGACGTCATGACAGACACAGACCTCTTCCGCCCGCTCAAGGTGGGCGTGACCACGATCGCCAACCGTCTCGCCATGGCGCCGATGACCCGCAGCCGCGCCACCGCCGACGGCCTGGTCACGGACGCCATGGCCACCTACTACCGGCAGCGCGCCGGGGCCGGGCTGATCGTCACCGAGGCGACGCAGACCAGCCTGCGGGCGCAGTCGTACCCGACCACTCCAGGTATCCACAATGCGGAGCAGGCCGAGAGCTGGCGCCGGGTCACCGAGGCCGTCCACGACGAGGGCGGGGCCATCTACCTGCAGCTCTTCCACGGCGGACGGACCGGAGACCCGAGCATGCGGGGCGGGCTGGACGCGCACGCGCCCTCGGCGGTCGCCGCGCCCGGCCAGACGTACACGCCGGACGGCCTGGTGGACAACCCCGTGCCCCAGGCCATGACCGGCGACGACATCCGCGCCACCCTGCGCGAGTTCGCCGACGCCGCGCGGCTGGCGATCAGCGCCGGGTTCGACGGTGTCCAGCTGCACGGCGCGAACGGCTACCTGCCGCAGCAGTTCCTGTGCCGGCAGGCCAACGTGCGTACCGACGAGTGGGGCGGCGACACGCGGGGGCGGATCCGGTTCACGGTGGAGGCGATGCGGGCCATCGCCGAGGCCGTCGGAGCGGAGCGCGCCTCACTGCGCATCTCGCCCGCCACCACCGTCCAGGGCATCGACGAGGCGGACACCGAGGAGCTGTACTCCGCCATGCTCGCCGAGCTCGCCGGCGACGGGTACGCCTTCCTGGACGTCATCGAGCAGCCCGGCCGGAGGGAGCTGACGGCGCAGCTGCGCGAGCTGTGGCCGGGCGTGTTCGTGCTCAACCCGCACCGGGACGCCGAACCGCTGCCGCCGCACGAGGCGGTCGCGGACGGCCTGTCCTCGGGCGCCGACGTCGTCGCGCTCGGCGCGGCCTGGCTCGCCAACCCGGACCTGCTGCGACGGATCGCCCGGGGCGGCCCGTACAACGAGCCGGACGGCAGCACGTACTACGGCGGGGACGAGCGCGGCTACCTCGACTATCCGCCGCTGGAGGGCTGATGGCCGCGCCGGCGGGAAAGGTGGCCGTCATCACCGGCGGGTAGGCGGGATCGTCCGGCACGGCGGGCCAGTTCCACCGCGTCGGTGAGGCGCGTGTCGGCCAGGGTGATGGCGCGGGCGCCGGGGTTCGCGGCCCCCGCGAGCCGGGCGACCACGCTCCCGGGCGGGGCCTGGACGAACAGCGTCGTGCCGAGCTCGCCGAGCAGGGCGACGACGTCCCGCCAGCGCAGTGTGGCGGCGACGCCGCGGGCCAGGTCGTCGAGGACGGCGTCCGCGTCCTGGAGCGCGCGGCCGGTACGGCCGCCGAGGTAGGGGACGGTGAGGGGGCGCCTGGGCACCGTGCCGAGGTGGTCGGCCATGGCGTCGGCGACGCCGGCGAGCAGCGGGCAGTGCGAGGGGACGGCGATGGGCAGCCGGTGCACGCGCCGCGCGCCGGCCTGCTCCGCCGCCGCTTCGAGGCGGCTCAGCGCGCGAACGCTGCCGGCGGCCACGACCTGCTGGTCGGCGTCGATGACGGCCAGGTAAGCCGGGTCGTCATCGGTCGTGATCGACTCGATCAGGGCGCGGGCCCTGGGCACGCCGAGCCCGAGCACGGCGGCCATGCCGTACCCGGACGGGTAGGCGTCGCGCATGAGCTCGGCGCGGTGGCAAACGGCCGCGAGGGCTTCGGCGAAGGTCAGGACCCCGGCGGTGACGGCGGCCGGGAACGCGCCGGCGGAGTGGCCGGCCACGGCATCGGGCGCCGCGCCTTCGGCGGCGAGCGCCCTGGTGGCGGCGACCCCGGCGACGTAGAGCGCGATCTGGGTGGTGACGGTCGAGGCCAGTGCCCGCGCGTCGTCCTGCCTGGACGAGCCGGGCAGGATGTCTTCGGCTTCCGCGAGGGTCGCGGCGACGGCCGGGTGGCCGGGCAGGTCGTGCAGCATCCCGGGCCGCTGGGTGCCCTGGCCGGGGTAGAGGAAGGCGACCGTCATGGGCGTGCCCAGGGGTCGTCGACCAGCTCGGGGCCGTGCGCGGTGCGGGCCAGGACCGGTCCGCCGGTACGGGCCCACTCGGCCAGAGCGACCCCGCCGCCCGGGCTCTCCAGCCGGCAGTCCACCCTGCTGGGAAGGGCGGCGAAGGCGATCACCAGCCGTGCGGCCGTGGCCGGGGGCAGCCGGTGTGGCGTGCGTACGAGCAGGTCGAGGTCGCTCGCGGGATGGGTGACCTGGTGCCCGGTGGCCAGCTCGAAGCCCACGCTGCCGACGGGCCCCCAGACGGCCTCGCGCCCCAGCTCCTCGGCCAGCCGCAGACCGACGGCGGACAGGGTGTCCCAGAGAGCGGCAGGCAGCGCAGCGGAAGCGGGAACGGACATGGCAGCGCGTCGAGCGGTGGGCAGGGCGGCGGGCAGGGCGGCGGGCAGGGCGGCGGGCGGCTCGGCTTCGTGCGGGGGCCGGTGGGTCAGCTCCTCCGGGCGCACGCGGCCGATCACCTCCCCTCGCGGCACGAAGGCGGCGTGGCGCTGCGACCGCTGGGGCCCGCGTACGCCGATGGGGATCAGCCCGGGCGGGTGCGGCGCCCGACGCACGACGGCCCAGCCGCAGGCCGACAGCGACGCGGCGGCCCAGCCGGGCAGTCCGGCGCCGGCCGTCGCGCCGTCCGCGAGCCGCAGCAGGTCGTGCGGGCGCGCCGTCATCCCCATTGCCTCGCCAGTTCCTCGTGGATGCGGCGCGAGGCGGCCCGGGTCTTCCTGGCGCCCGGCGAGTCGAGGCGGTTGCTCAGGTCGCGGGGGCCCTGGCGGGCGCGTACGACGGCGGCGGCCAGCGCGTGGCGCACCTTCGTCGCGTCCCCCTCTGCCGGCTCGCCGGCGTTCTCCACGCGCAGGAGCTCGTCGCACAGGCCGAGCCTCGCCCAGTCGCCGACGTCGTACGACAGCGGCGGGAACCGCCTGGCCAGCTCGTCGAGCTCGGCCACCGTCCGGCGGGTCACTCTGGCCGCCGCCTGCTTGTGCATGGCGTGGATCACCACGCCGGGATCGTCGAGCGCCAGGATCTGGTTCGCCTGCAGGCCGTGCGCGAGCAGCCCGCCGGACAGGGCGTTTCCGACGATGAACGAGATGACCGGATGCCCGGCGGTCCGGGCGGTGGCGTAGGCGTCCACGGCGGCGGCCAGCGCGTGATGGATGCCGAGCAGTTCCTCGACGCGGCCGTAGGCCTGGCTGGGCAGGTCGACCACGGCGACGATCGGGCGGCGGCGGCCGTCGGGCAGGTGCTCGTCCGCGGCGATCACGCCGGTCACCGCCTCGGCGATGGCGAGCCCTTCGCGCAGCCCGACCTCGCCCTCGCGGGCTCGGTGGTAGGGGCTCTCCGGGTCGGGCACGACGGTGACGAGGCGGGCGGTGTCGTCGCCCAGCGTGCAGTCGGCCGTGATCACGGACGGCACGACGTCGTTCACGGCCCCGTCCGCGAGCGCGTGCGTCCAGTTCCGCCCGCGGCTCATGACGGGTCTCCCTTCGGCGGCGCGGATCTCCCCCAGACGTCCGCGAGCGCGGACGGCGCGGGCGGCTGCTCAGGGTCGACGGCTTCCAGGCGGGCCCGCAGCTCGCCGACCCGCCGCGAGCGGTGCTCCGCCGGCACGCCCTGCCGTACGGCCTCGACCACCGCGGTACGCAGCGCGGCGACGTCGTCGAGGACCAGCGCGTCGGCCAAGCCGGTCCTGACACGCTGCGTTCCGCCGTCGATCGACCAGATCAGCGGGTGGTCGGAGGCGTCGAACTCGGCGATCCCCGCCTCGGACTCGATCACCTCGGGACCGTCGAGCCCGAGCCGGCCTTCGGCGGTCGTGATCAGCTTCGTGCACAGGCCGGCGGCGATGCTCATGCCGCCGAAGCAGCCCAGCGCCCCGGCGATGACGCCGACGACGGGCTGGAGGGCACGCAGCTCCAGTACGGCCGCGCACACCTCGGCGACCGTGGCCAGGCCCAGGTTGGCCTCCTGCAGGCGGACGCCGCCGGTCTCCAGCAGCAGCACCGCGGCGGTCGGAGTGCCGTCGCGGCTGTCGCGTGCCGCCAGAGACAGCGCGGCGGTGATCTTCGCGCCGGAGACCTCGCCGATGCCTCCGCCCTGGAAGGCCTGTTCGATGCCGATCACGACCGCGTGCCGCCCGTCCAGGCCGCCCTTGACCACGACCACGCCGTCGTCGGACTGCGGGACGACGCCCTGCGGCTCCAGCCATGGCGACTCGATGCGGTCGAAGGGGCCGCACAGTTCGCGGGCCGTGCCCTCGTCCAGCAGGGCTTCGGCCCGTTCCCTGGCGTTCAGCTCGATGAAGCTGGTGCGGTCGAGCAACGACTCCCACCCGGTGTCCGTCATGGGTTGCCCTCCTCGATGGCCTGCCGCAGGCGCAGGGTCACCACGCCCGGTGTGGCGCCGAAGTCGTTGAGCTCGAAGGCGGCGGCTATGCGGTGCCGGGCGAAGAAGCGCTCCAGCACGGTCCGCCACACCGTGTCGAACCCCTCGACGCTGGTGCGCACCCGCACCCGGGCGGTGTCGTTCGCCGGGGTCATCAGGACCTCCAGGTCCCCCGAGCCCACGACCCCGACGTGGCTGGGCCGGGCGGCCGGACGGTCGGCGGGGAACTCGTACCTCAGCGTCTGCATGCGGGCACCTCCTGCTCACAGCGTTCCGGCCAGGGCACCGTGTCGAGGAAGAGCGCGGCGGCCAGCAGGTCGCCGCTCCCGCCCGGTGACAGGCGCCGCTCGCGGAGCGCGTCGTCCAGTTCCATGAGCGCGGCACGGCCTGAGGCGGTGCCCGCGCCTCCTTCGGTCAGGACCCGCCGGGCGCCGAGCCGTACGGCGCGCAGGCCGTCGGGGCCGCCGCGATGCAGGACGCAGGTATCGTCGAGCAGGCTCATCACCGCCAGCAACGCGTCGAGCCGGGCCGTCTCCTCGCCGAGACCGGCCGCCCTGCCTTGTCGGAGGCGCGGCAGCGCGACCTCCGTGACGTGCGGGAAGGCGTTCTCCGCCTCCTCGCGGGCGCCGCCCGCCCCATGGCGCCGCCGGGCCTGCTCGCCGTGGGACGGCTCCCCCGCCGGGACCCGCCGGTCGGGCAGGGCGGCCAGCCGGGCGGCGGCGCGGGCGGCCGCGCGTTCGTCGGCAGCGCCACCGGCGACGGCGGCGACCAGCAGCCCGAGTGCCCACAGGGCTCCGCGATGGGTGTTGATCCCGCCGGTGGCCCGCACCATGGCCTGCTCGCCCCGGCGGCCGAGCACGCCCAGCTTCTCCCGGAGCGCGACGCCGGCGGGAGTCCGCCCGGCGGCCTGCGCGATCTGTGCGAACGTGGGGCGCAGCGCTTGCGCGGAGGCCAGCATGAGCGGCAGGTCCATGTCGTCGTGGGCGCCGCCGCCGCGGCGGTCGACCAGCCCCGGTTTGGGGCTGAGCTGGGCCTCGGCGCGCAGCGAACGGACCGCCGCGTCGGCGAGCAGGGCCGGGGCCGCGGACGGCCTGGCGGGCTCGATCATGGTCATCGCGGATCACCAGGTCCTGAACCGGGCGGGCGGGTCGTAGAGCCCGCCGGACCAGGCCACGAGATCCTCGATGCTGCGGGCCGCCAGCAGGGACCGTTTGGCCTTGCGGACGTCCACCTTGAGGTCCGCCGGCAGCGCGACCAGCCCGTCCCGGCGCAGCTCCTCGACGCGCCGCTCGTCGATCTCCCGGCCGATCGACGTGGCGCCCGCGACCGCGGCCACCGCCTCGCGCCGTTCGGCCGGCCCGGACGCCTTGTAGAGGTAGGCGACACCCTCCTCGGTCACCACGTGGCTGACGTCGTCCCCGTAGATCATGATCGGCGGGACAGGCATGGACGCGTCCTTGCCCACCGGGACCGCGTCGAGCGTCTCCACGAACGCCGGATCGCCGCCCGAGCGGAAGGTCTGCGTGATCTGCACGACGAGCTTGCGTCCCCGCAGCGCCGGGGCCTGCCCGGTCAGCAGGCTCAGCCAGGCGGGAGAGGTGTGCCTGCGCCCGTGCGGGTCGTGGCCCATATTGGGCGCTCCGCCGAAACCGCTCAACCGGCCCTCCGTGACCGTCGAGGAGTTCGCGCTGCCGTCGATCTGCAGCGACGACCCGATGAACAGGTCCACCGCGTACTGGCCGGCGAGCTGGCACAGCACCCGGTTCGAGCGCAGCGAGCCGTCACGACCGGTGAAGAACACGTCAGGGCGGGCGGCGACATAGCGTTCCGTGCCCGGCTCCCCGCCGAAGCAGTGCACCGACTCGACCCAGCTGCTCTCGATGGCGGGAATGAGGGTCGGATGGGGGTTGAGCGCCCAGTGCCGGCAGATCTTCCCGCGCAGCCCCAGCTCTTCGCCGTAGGTGGGCAGGAGGAGCTCGATCGCCGCCGTGTCGTAGCCGATCCCGTGGTTCAGGGTGGTCACCCCGTGCCGCTCGTAGATGCCCCGCAGCGTCATCATCGCCATCAGGATCTCCACCTGCCCGATGTGGCGAGGGTCACGGGTGAACAGCGGCTCCAGCGCGAACGGCCGCGGGCTGCGCACGATCAGGTCCACCCAGTCGCCGGGGATGTCCACCCGCGGCACCTCGTCCACGATCTCGTTGACCTGGACGACGGTCACGCCGTCGGAGAAGGCCACCGCCTCGGCGATGGTCGGGGTGTCCTCGGTGCCGGGGCCGGTGAACAGGTTCCCGTCGCGGTCGGCCTGCTCGGCGCAGAGCAGCGCGACGTTCGGGGTGAGGTCGATGAACATCCGCGCGTACAGCTCGACGTAGGTGTGGATCGCCCCGACCTCGACCTTGCCGTCGGCCAGCAGCTGCGCCATGCGCACGCTCTGCGGACCGGCGTAGGCGAAGTCGAGACGGCGGGCCACCCCGCGCTCGAAGACGTCGAGGTGCTCCCGGAGGCTGATCGAGGAGATCAGCAGGTGCAGGTCGTGCACGACTTCCGGATCGCACCCGGCCAGCGCCTCGGCCAGGAAGTCCGCCTGCTTCTGGTTGTCGCCTTCCAGCGCCACCCGGTCTCCGGGGCGCAGCAACGCCTCCAGGGCCGCACGCATCCGCCCGGCGTCCAGCACCCTGCCGGTGACGAAGGGACGGACCTTCTCCAAGCGGTCCCGTTTGGCGGTCCGCCGCCGTGTCCAGTCCCGAGGGGCCACCTTGTTGCGTACCATCACTCGCCCCCATCCAGCGTTGACCCGGATGAGCTGCACGCAAAGAGTCCGCGACTAACCAAAGGCGCGATAAAACCTCCTCCCTCACTGATCGCCGAACAGCAGGCCAGGACGGGTCCTTCTCGCCCAGGTCCGAGCCGCCGCGTCCGAGGAGGACGCCGCGTCCGGACAGGCCGGTGCGGATCTCGTCGGCCAGAGTGTCACTTCCCGGCCGTGCCGAGCTTCCTGGCGACGGACTCCTGATGGACCTCCGCGAAGGTGCGCGAGTCCTTGATCAGGTCGTCGGCGAAGGCGGCGACGTCCTCGCCGATGAGTTCCAGGACGCCCTTGCCGTCCGCGACGCCCTCCTCGAAGAAGTCGAGGAGGTCTGCGAGCAGCGACCCGTTGAGCAGGTCGATCGGTCCGACCTTGAAGTAGTACTTCTGGATCTCCTTGTAGACGATCTCGTAGTCCGGAGGGAGCGCCTTGACCCGTGCCATGTGCGCCCGCCACTGCTTCTTGCCCTCGATGATGTCCCGGACGCCCACGTCAGCCTCCCAGCCTGCCCAGTTTCCTGGCGACGTTCCTGTTCAGCTGCTCCCGCCACCGGTCGCGGAAGTTTCCAGCCCCTTCTCCGCCCGCCAGCGCCGCGCAGAAGCCGGCGATGTCGTCACCCAGTACGTCGTGAATGCTCTGCCCGTCGGCCGCCGTCTCCTCCAGCAGGCCCAGGGCGCCGTCGAGAATCGGCATCAGGTTGCGGCCGGTGAAGTCCCCGTAGAGGAACAGATGGCCCTTCATCTGTTCCCATGCCGCCCGGTGATCGGCCGGCAGGACTGCCGCCCTGGCTTCGAACGCCTTCCATTCTCTGGTGAGATCGCTGCCCGTGATGGTCTCCCAGAAGCTCATCTTCCGCCCTCCTTGAGCTTGTCGATCGGCCCCTGAGGTACTCTGTAACGCCGAGTACCACTATAAAGTATCACAAAGTAGTGGTCCGAGTCTTACGGCCGCGGGTGGTGAACGCGTGGAGCCTGGCCGGAGCGGCCGTTGTGGTGGGGTTTCCGGCCTGAGCACGTGCCCGCCGCCCTGCGAACCTTTCCTGTCTCGGTGCGACCCGGTGAGGAAGAAAGCACGCGACATCGAACCTGAGCCGCCTTGTCCCCGTATCCCGTGATGACGAAGGCCGCAACCTTTCTGTTCTGCAGCCTGATGCGCGCGCAGGCCGAATCGCAGCTACAGACGGAGAGAGGGATTGTATGAGAGTTCGACATAGGTCCCGGATCCGCCGCCGGGCCGCAGGCATGCTGACGGCCTTGACTGTCATGGGCGGCAGTCTGGCGGTCGGCACGACGGGCGCGGCGGCGAGCACGACATCCGGCGCGGTCTTCGCGCCGGCCGTCTCCTGCCCCGCCGTGGCCGACCAAGTGGGCGAGGTTCCCGCTCGGGCTCAGGCGGAGGTGCAGCGCAACCTGCGCCAGCTGGAGACCCAGATCGCCGAGGCGAACCGGCGGCTCGCGTCCTCCAAGGGACAGGGTGGGCCCAACTTCGTGCGGAACGCGATTCTCAGCCCGCTGCAAGACAAACGAGCGGCCGCGCTGCAACGTATTGAGATCGCCTTCCGGCGCGCCGGCGCCCAGGCCCCGAACGGCCTGGACGCTCTGGCCACCTGCACCGTGCGGGACGACGGCAACGGCACAGGCAACGACAACGACAACGGGAACGGGGACGGGAACGACAACGACGGCCAGGGCACGGGCGACCAGCAGGACGACGGCCAGGACAACGGCGGTCAGGGCACCGGCGACCAGCAAGGCGACACCGGCCAGGGAACCGGCGACCAGCAGGGCGACGGCCAGGACAACGGCGGTCAGACCGGCGCTCCCGGCGGGATCAGCTGCCCCTCCGTGGCGGACCGGCTGGGTCAGATCCCCGCACGTGCCCGCGCAGAGGTGCAGCGCAACCTGCGCCAGCTGGAGACCCAGATCGCCGAGGCGAACAGGCGGCTTGAGAGGGCGGCCGGTCAGGGCGGCCCCAACTTCGTCCGCAACGCCGTCCTCGCTCCGCTGAAGAACAAGCGGACGGCCACCCTTCAGCGCATCGCGCTCGCCTTCCAGCGAGCCGGTGCCCGTGCGCCGGCCGATCTGCGGACTCTGGCGACCTGTGAGGTGGGCGATCCGGGAGACGGCGGCAACAACGGCAACGACGGTAACAACGGCAACGACGGAAATACCGGGAACGACGGAGGTAATGGCGACAACAACGGCGGCCAGGCCAGAGGGCCCGTTGCCGAGGACTTCGTCGACATCCGTTCGGTACGCCCGAACGTGAGAACCCCCCGCACCCAGCGGAACGGCTCCCGCGGCACCTTCAGCGTGGACTGCGGCCGTAACGAGGGGCGGATCTTCAACTCCGACAACGTCATCGTGGCACCGGGCGTGTCCAACGGCGCCCAGCACACCCACGACTACGTGGGCAACGAGTCCACCAACAACCAGTCCACCAACGAGAGCCTGCTCGCCGCCGGCACCACCTGCCGCAACGGCGACAAGTCCACGCACTACTGGCCTGTGCTGAGGGCACTGGGCCAGGAGGAGTTCGACGCCGACCAGCGCGGCGGCGGCCTCGACCTGAACGTCGGCAAGATCCTCACCCCCGTTCAGGTGCAGATCACGTTCAAGGGCAACCCGACCGCGAAGGTGGTGCCGGCGCCGCAGTTCCTGCGGATCATCACCGGCAACGCCCGGGTCAACGGAGCCGAGCACAACGCCGGATGGACCTGCACCGGGTTCGAGAACCGCCAGCTGACCGACAAGTACCCGCTCTGCCCGCGCGGCAGCAGGCTCGTCCGGGTCTTCGACTTCCAGAGCTGCTGGGACGGCCAGAACATCGACAGCGCCAACCACCGTACCCACGTCACCTTCCCGGAGGCGGACGGGAGCTGCCCGCAGGGCTTCCAGCCGATCCCGGCGCTGGAGCACCGGCTCGTCTACAACGTGCCGCGTGGCCCCAACTTCGCCGTCGACGGCTTCCCGGAAGAGCTGCACAAACCGATCACCGACCACAGCGACTTCATCAACCTCATGAACGAGCAGCAGATGCAGCGGGTGGTCACCTGCATCAACAGCGGCAGACGCTGCCGCTGATCCTCGCCGGCAGCGACCGGCGGCCAGGAGCGGGGCGCGGTGTGGCCAGGCGAGTGGCCACACCGGCCTCGTCGCTCCGCGTAGGACCGCGATCAGCGCGAGAAAGGTCAAGAGCATGGTGGACGTCTCCCGCCCGCGAGACGTGCGAGACGCCGCGCCGGTGGGCACGGTGCGGGTGGCCGGCACCGTCAGCAGGCTCCGCCGTGCCGGCGCCGTCCTGTCCCTGGCCGTCGCCTCGGCGCTCATGCTCGCCGGATGCGGCGGTCAGGCCGAGGCGGGCAAAGGCACGGGGCCGGCAGCCGGGAAGGAGGGGTCACGCACGTACACCATCGAGCAGCTGGCCGCCGAGGTCGGCTGCACCGCCACGATCACCCTCAAGGCCATGGACTACCGTCAGGGCGAATGCACCAGCGACGGGATCCCGTACGTGTTCCTCGACTTCGCCACGGCCACGGGCCAGCGCGAGTGGCTCGACTACGCCGAAATGTACGGCGGCCTCTACCTCAGGGGTGATCGATGGGTGCTGTCGGCCAAGTCCAAGTCCTTCATGCAGGAGCTGAGCGGAAAGCTCGGAGGCACGGTCGAGGAGAACGGCGGCCACAGCGGCCACGGCGCCTCCGCCTCGCCGTCCAGCACTCACCACTAGGCGTATGCCTGGTCGGGTGCGCCGGCGGGGTTGCGGCATGACGAGGCCGGATCCGTTGAGCGGTTTCGTAGGGTCTCCCCAGGCTGGGCGCGGTGGGCGTGCTCGTGGCGGCTGTTCAAGCTGGCGACAGCGCTTTCGTTTGCCATCGCTGCCACCGCAGCATCCCTTGTCCGAAAGTTCGTCTTCGTATCAGCCGCAATCCGTCGGGCTGACCCGGCTGCTGTTCTGGCCAACCCGCGCCTCTGAGGGTGTCGTTCACGGACGCCGTGAACGGGCGGAAACGTGATCCCGCCGGGACTCTCGCGGAACTCGCCCAGGTGAACGTCACGCGAGAGCCGGGTCGCGGGGGCAGGACGTGTTTCGGGGCCCGTGTCGTCAGGCGGGTGGCCAGTTCCGCAAGGCCGCGTCGGCCACCTGTTGGAGGTCCTCGCATGCCGCGCCGCCGGCTGCCTGTACGGCGATGCCGTTCGCGATCGTCATGACATAGCGGGCGATCTTCTCCGGGTCGGAGCTGCCGGGCAGGTCGCCCGTCTGGACGGCCTGCCGGAACCTGTCCCGGAGCAGTGTCTGGCCGTGGGCGCGCCACTCGGCCAGGATGTCGCGGGCGGTCCGTCCGGTCCCGCCGGCGGCCAGTGCGCCTTGGACGCCCATGCAGCCGGCGGGGAGTCCCGGCATGGTGCCGGAGCGGGCGGCGCCGGCGAGGAAGGCCGCGGCGACCTCGCGGGCGGTGGGTTCCCGCAGCGCCTCGGCGACGTAGGCGCCGGGGCCTTCCGCGTAGCGCCGCAACGCCTTGCGGAAGAGGTCCTCCTTGTTGCCGTAGGCCGCGTACAGGCTCTTACGGGAGATGCCCATGGCCTCGGTCAGGTCGGTGAGGCTGGCGCCTTCGTAGCCCTGCGCCCAGAAGACCGTCATCGCCTTCTCGAGCGCCGCCTCGGCGTCGAATGCCCGGGGACGGCCGATCTGTGACGCGTGCATCTCTGCACCCTACCGCTTTGACACCGTTCGGTGCAGAACTGGTATCGTTCAATTCTGCACCGATCGGTGCGGAAATCTCTACAGCTCACCGCCCCTTGCGACACGAGAGAAGAGGATCGCCATGTCCGAGAGTGATCTGCGTGACTGGTACATGCGCTACGCCGAGGCGCTCAACGCCCACGAGTTCGACCGCATGGACGAGTTCATCAACGACCAGGTGGTGCTCGGCGGTCAGCCCGGCACCCGTGAGGATGTCGTCACGGTCCTGAAGGGCATCGCCGACGCCGTCCCTGACATCCGCTGGGACGTCGATGAACTGCTGATCGACCGGGACGGCATCGCCGTCCGCGCCATCAACACCGGCACCCCGGAGAAGGAATGGCTCGGCGTCCCGCCCACCGGCGCCTCGTTCAGGATCGTCGAGTACGCCATCTACAAGGTCCAGGACGGCCGGTTCACCCACATGACGAACCTGCACGACTCCGCCGAGATGCTCCGGCAACTGACCGCGTGACCAACGAGAGGTTCTGATCGGCCGCCGGCCGTTGGGAGCCGTCCTGGCCCGCCGGCCGTCCAGCGGTTGCCGCATGTCCGCCGGGGTCGCGGGGTACGGCGAGGTGAGAGGGCGTGCCGGGCGTGGGCGGCGCGGCCGGACGAGCGGGGAGGGGCGATGGACGATGCCCGCGGGGAGAGCGCCGGTAGGTTCGCTCTGGAGGCGTTGGACTCCGTGCCGGTCGCTGTCGCCTTGACCATCGGACAGGACCACCGCCTGGCCTACACCAACGCCGCCTGCCGGGCGTACTTCGGTGACCGTCCGCTCGGCGAGCCGATCTCGGAGACGTTCCGCGACCTGTTGCGGCCGGACCACGTTGGCCACTTCGACGATGTGCTGGCCACCGGAGAGCCGGTCACTCTCACCGAGACGCCGGTCACCTTGTCCCTCCCCGCTGCCGGTGACGAGGAGCGCTTCTTCTCCTTTCGCCTCTCCCGGTTCGCTCAGGAACCTTCCGGTGTGCTGATCACGGCGGTGGACGTCACCGGGCAGGTCACCGCGGCCAGGCGCGCCTCCCACACCGCCGAGCGGCTGCGCCGGATCCTGCTCAGGTACCAGAGCCTGGTCCAGGTGAGTACGCAGATCGCGTGGGTCACGGGGCCGACGGGTGAGACGATCGAACCGAGCCCGGGGTGGGAACGGGTGACCGGGCAGAGCTGGGAGGAGTTCCGCGGGACGGGTTGGACGCGGGCCCTGCACCCCGACGACCGTGAACCCACGATCCGAGCGTTCGCCGAGGCACGCCGATGGCACCGCCCCACGCGGTATGTGTGCCGGCTGCGGACCAAGGACGGGCAGTACCACCACTTCGAGATCTCCTCCACGCCGGTGTACGAGAACGACGTCGTCGTGGAGTGGTTCGGCACGTACACCGACATCGAGGAGCAGTGGCAGCGGCAACGCCGCCATGCGCTGCTCGACCGTGCCGCCAGGGCGGCCGCCGAGCACACCGGGCTGCCGGAGACGTTCGGCGCGATCGCCGACGTGCTGGTGCCCGCTCTTGTCGACGGGTGCGGCATGCACCTGCTGTCTGGATTCAGCGACCGCCCGCACGGCGCACCCGTCATCGCCAAGCGCGTCGTTACGACAACCGCGCGGGAGGGCCTGGGGCCGGACCTGCCGTTCCGCGAGACCCGGTTCGCGGCCGACAGCGGGTTCGTCCGCGCGGTGGAGCAGCGCCGCCCGCTGCACCGCACGTTCCCGCCGGGCGAGCCACCGGCCGACCTGCTGCCCGAAGAGTCGACGGCCTGGCTGACCGAGGTGGCCGCCAACAGTGTCGTGCTGCTGCCGGTGATGGTCGACGGGGCCGTGGCGGCAGTGGTGAGCGCCGCCACGGTCGGGGACCGTCCGCCCCTGAGTCCGGGCGACGTCGACCTCATCGGCCAGATGTTCGAGCACATCCACGACGCGCTGAGCACCATCGTCCAGTTCCAGCGCACCCAGCAGGTGGCCCTGGCCCTTCAGCACAGCCTGCTCTCCGAACCGGCTGACCACGCCGACCTGCAGATCGTCGCCCGCTACCTGCCGAGCCCCGCGGCCGCCGAGGTCGGCGGCGACTGGTACGACTCCTTCGTCCTCCCTGGCGGCGCGACCGTGCTGGCCATCGGCGACGTGGCCGGCCACGATCTGGAGGCCGCCGTCCAGATGAGCCAGCTGCGGAACATGCTGCGGGCGCTGACCGTCGACCGTCCCTGCCCGCCCGGCCAGATCCTGCGGCGGCTGAACATCGCCATGCAATCACTGGCCCCCGACGCGACCGCCACCTGTGCCCTGGCCCGCGTCGAGCAACCCCAGCCCGGCCGGTGGCAGCTCAACTACGCCGTCGCCGGACACCCGCCACCGATCCTGGTCACCCGCGACGGTGACTGCCGCCTGCTGGAAGAGGCCGCCAACCCTCTGCTGGGCGTGGTCTTCGACCAGCCCTACGACAGCGCCGTCGAGCCTCTGCCGCCGGGCTCCACCGTACTGCTGTACACCGACGGCCTGGTCGAACGTCCGGGCGAGGACCTGGGCCGGGGGCTGGAGCGGCTCCGCGAACAAGCCTCGGCATTCGCGCGTCGTCCCCTGGACGGCTTTTGCGACGGCCTCCTGAACAGTCTGCTCGCCACCACCAGCACCGACGACATCGCCCTGATCGCGCTGCGGGTACCCACCGGCTCCACGTCAGGCCCCTGAAACGGGCGAGGACCCGCCGCGGATCACCGTCCGGAACGCCACAGGTCGTGGCCGGGCAGGATCCGGCGTACGGATGCGGCGCCGATGACGGGCGCCGTGTCGCCGGCGCTCTCGGGCGGTGGCGCGGCGCTCATCGCGGTCAGCCCTTCAGGGAGCCCTGGAGCAGGGCCTTGACGAAGTGACGCTGGAAGACGAGGAAGATCGCGAGCGTGGGGGTCAGGATCAGCAGCGATCCCGCGCACAGCAGCGGGATGTCGGTGCCCCACTGCCCCTGGAAGGCGCCGAGCGCCCCGGACATCGTGCGCTTGGCCGGGTCGTCGACCAGGACGATGGCCAGCAGGAACTGGTTCCAGGTCCACAGGAACAGCAGGATGGCCAGGGACGAGATCGCCGGCATGGCCAGGGGCACGTGGATGCGCCGGAACAGCTGCCACACGTTGGCGCCGTCCATGCGGGCGCTCTCCGACAGCTCCCCCGGCATGTTGACGAAGTGCGCCCGCATCCAGAAGACGGAGAACGGCATGAACAGGCCGATGAGCGGCAGGATGATGGCCCAGCGGGTGTTCAGCAGCCCCATGTCCCGGATCTGGTAGTACAGCGGCGTGATGATGCCCTCGAAGGGGAGGGTCAGGCCGAGCACGAACAGCAGGAAGACGATGCGTCCGCCGATCACGCGCAGGTGGCCGATGGCGAAGCCGGCCATGGTGCCCAGCAGGATCGAGATCGGCACCACGCCCAGCACGATGAGGACGCTCGACTTCAGCAGCTCGGCCATGTTCGCGGCCTCGAAGGCCCGCAGGAAGTTGCTCCACTGCGGGTCCTGCGGCCAGGCCAGACCGGCCGGGTAGGTGCCCGAGGGGTGCAGGGCGGTGACGAACAGGCTGAGGAACGGCAGGAGCGTGACCGCCATCATGGCGATGAGCAGCAGCCGGCCGGTCCAGGCCTCCCGGCCCGCGATGATCATCGGTTGTCGTCCTTTGTGAACCACTGGATGGGAAGGGCGCAGGCGATCACGAGAAGCATGAGCACGACGGCCAGGGCCGAGGCGGTGCCGACCTCGCGTTCGGTGAAGGCGAGGTAGAAGATCTGCAGGCCGGGCACCATGGTCGTGTTGCCGGGACCGCCCTGGGTGGCGATGTAGACGATGTCGAAGCTGGCCAGGGCGGCGATCACGGTCACGGTGACGCAGACCGCGATCTCCTGCCGCAGGCTGGGCACCGTGATGGAGACGAACTCCCGCCATGCCCCGGCTCCGTCGAGGCGCGCGGCCTCGTACAGCGCCGGGTCGATCTTGCTCATGCCGGCCAGGAGCAGCAGCGTGCAGAGGCCGAGCAGCACCCACGCGCCGATCATGCCGACCGCCGGCAGGGCGGTGGCGAAGTCGCCCAGCCAGGCCCTGGTCACCCCGCCGAGACCGACGAGCGAGAGCAGCTGGTTGACCACTCCGGTGGAGGCCAGCAGCCAGCTCCACGCGATGCCCGCGGCCACCAGCGGGATGACCTGCGGCAGGAACAGCACGGTCCGCGCCACGAGGGCGAGCCTGCTCGCGGCGATCCGCCGGATCGTGGCGGCGATCGCGAGGCCCAGCACGACCGGGATCACGCTGAAGAACACGATCAGCTGGAAGGCGTTGATCAGCGAGTCGAGCAGGTCGGGGTCGGTGAAGACCGTGCCGTAGTTCGCCAGCCCCACCCAGGTGGAGGCGCCGATGCCGTTCCACTCGTACAGCGAGTACTGGACGGTCAGGGCGATCGGGCGCAGGACGAACACCGCGTAGAAGGCGAGCGCCGGGACGACGAACAGCCAGCCGGCCACTCCGCGGGCACCGCGGGCGCCGCGCAGCCGGCGCGCGGGCCGGGCCATCAACGTGATCAGTTCCCTTCGAGCTGGCCGGCGTAGTCGGCCTGGACCGTCTTCAGCAGATCCTCCGGCGTCTGCTGGCCGGCCACCAGCTTCTGCAGGTTCGGCGTCCAGCTCTTGGCGTAGATGGCGCCGGTGGCGTTGGCGATGAAGTCCATCGCGCCGTCGTCCTCGGCGATGTCCGCCCCGGCCGCCAGGGTCGCGGCGGTGACCTTGTCCTCGCCGACGGCCGGCATGTACGCGTCGGCGGGCCCCATCGGGCGCGATCCCCCGACCTCGACGCCGATGTCGCGGGCGCGCTTGTCGGTGGCGACCCAGTTGAGGAAGAAGGCGGCGCAGTCGGCGTTCTTCGCGCCGGCGGCGATGCCGAAGGTGAGCGGGGCCGACATGGCGGCGCGCTTGCCGCCCTCCTCGGCCGGCGGCATCAGGGTGAAGCCGGCGTCGCCCGCCATCTGCTTGTCGAGGTTGCCCGACTCCCAGTCGCCGTTGAACATGAACAGGCCCTGGCCGTCGATGAAGCGGCTCATCATGGTCGCGTAGTCGACCGCGTTGACGTCCTTCTGGAAGTAGCCGGCCTTGATCCAGCGCTCCAGGTGCTGGACGGCCTGGAGGTTGGTCGGGGTGTCGATCGTGGCGCCCGGCTTCTGGTAGATCCAGTCGTTGATCGGCGCCGCGGGGCCGTAGGAGGCCATGAGGTTCTGCAGCGGGAAGGCCAGACCGCCGGTGGCGCCGCCGTTGAACTGCACGATGGGCGTGATGCCGGCGTCCTTGGCCTTCTTCAGCGCCTGGTCGAGCTCCGCCAGGGTGGCGGGCGGCGTGGACATCCCGATCTGGGTGGCGAGCTTCTTGTTGTAGAAGAGCCCGGTCATGCTCATGTTGAGCCCGAGTGCGTACAGTGAGCCCTCGCCGCGCGGTCGCCCGCCGGGTCCGAGGCGCAGTTGTTCGAGCTGCGAGGCCGGCCACTTGTCCCAGCCGAACGCGGTGGCGTAGCCGTCGAGGTTCTTCAGCAGGTCGTCCTTGACCAGCTCGGAGACCTGGGGCAGGCGCATCAGGTCGGGCGGGTTGTCCGCGAGCACCCGGGGCGCGTTCTGCGTGATGACCGCGAACTGGTCCTCGCGGATGTCCCACGTGACGTTCGGGTGTTGCTTGGTGAACTCCGTGGTCAGCGCCTTGGGCAGCGGGAAGCCCGTCTCGAAGTAGCCGTTCAGCGTGATCGGCGCCGTGCCGCAGGTGGGCGCGGCGGACTGCGGCGCCGCGCTGGTGGCCGCGGGCCGCTGGCTGTCGCTGCCGGGGGCCGCGCAGGCGGCGGCGAGCGTCCCCATGGCGATCACCAGCGCGGCGCCGGCCCTGCCGGGGCGAACTCGACGAGCCATGTTGCATCTCCTTGGCCGCTGGGGGACGACGGCACCCCGGCGGGCCTCCGGAGTCCGTTGCTAAATCGGGTTAGCGCCCGATAGTCTCACCACGCGCGTCGTAGCATGTCAACCCCTCGTCACACACTCTTGACGATCGGAGATTCCGGGTGAGCCCACGACGGGTCACGCTGGCCGATGTGGCCAAGGCTGCGGGCGTCTCCCGCACGACCGCCTCGCTCGTGCTGTCCGGCCGCGGCCGCGAGCTGCGGATCTCTCAGGACGTCGAGCAGCGCGTGCTGCGCGCCGCCGAGGAGTTGCAGTACCGGCCCAACATCGTCTCCGTGGGCCTGCGCACGGGCATCAGCAGGACGATCGGTTTCGTCTCCGACACCGTCGCCACCTCACGGCTGGCGGGCGACATGATCAAAGGGGCCCTCGAGGCCGCCCGCGAGCGCGGCTTCATGCTGTTCATCGGCGAGACCGAGGGCGACGCCGACCTCGAACGCCTCCTGCTGCAGGCCATGCACGACCGCCAGGTCGACGGGCTCGTCCTGGCCTCGATGTTCACGCGCACCATCACGGTGCCGAAGGCCGTCACCGCCGCGCCCACCCCCCTGCCCGCCGTCCTGCTCAACGCGCTGCCCGACCGGCCCACTCCCCTGCCCGCCGTCCTGCCCGACGAGATCGAGGCCGGCCGCCACGCCGCCCGCGTCCTGCTGGACGCCGGTCACCGCGACGGCGTCTATCTGATCGGCGCCGGCCCCGGCCCGGGCGACGTCCCCCAGGAGAGCGTCGCGGCGGCGGAACGGCTGGCCGGCATCCACGAGGCGCTCGGCGAGGCGGGGGTCACGGTGGCGGGCGCGCGCACCTGCCCCGACTGGCTGCCGGAGTACGGGCTCGCCGCGACGCGGGACCTGCTGCGGACGGTCCGTCCGCGCGCGCTGATCTGCTTCAACGACCGGATCGCGATGGGCGCTTACCAGGCGCTCGACGACTTCGGGCTCAAGGTGCCCGCGGACGTCTCCGTCGTCTCCTTCGACGACCATCCCCTCGCCTCCTGGGTGCGGCCCCGGCTGACGACCGTGGCGCTGCCCCACTACGAGCTGGGCCGCAAGGCGGTGGACGTGTTGTTCGCCGAGATCGAGCGCGACCGCGCGGACGCCGGGCGGCCGGGGCGGGTGCACCGGGTGCCGATGCCCGTCCGCGCGCGCGAGTCCGTCGCCCGGCCGCCCGTCGCGGAGCCACTCGGCTGATCAGGGGCGGGGCAGCACGCCGAGGAGGGTCGCGGTGAGGGCCAGGTCGAGGGCGTCCCGCAGCCGCGGGTGGAAGCGGGCCAGCTCGGGCTCGGCCTGGTAGGCGGCCCGCAGGCTGGGCGGGGGCGTGTCGTACGGCGACAGCGCGCCCGCCAGCACCATGGCCTGCAGGCTGAACAGGGTCGCGTTCTCGCCCAGCTCAGGCAGGTGTTTCCGGACGAGGGCGGTCAAGGTCTCCAGGCGCTGCAGGGAGGCGCGCTTGTAGCGGGTGACGACCTCGACGGAGACGTTGCGTTCCAGGACGCTGCCCTGCGCGCCGAACAGGTCGCACAGCACCGTGCGGCTCGCGAGCGAGCGGCTGAGGATGCCGGCCACCGCCGTCGCCCGCTCGGGCATGGGCAGGTCGTCGCCGACCCCGGCGGCCAGCTCGCCCTCCAGCTCCACCAGCCATTCCCGCAGGAAACGGTCGAGGAGTTCGAGCAGCACGGCCTCGCGGGACTCGAAGTAGCGCAGCACGTTGGGCTTGGCTAGGCCCGCGCGGCGGCTCAGCTCGTTGAGGGTGACGTCGGCGACGGGCATCTCGTCGAGCATCGCCGACGCCGCGTCGAGGATCGCCCGCCGGCGGATCTCCCGCTGCTCTTCCGTCCGGGCCCGCTGGAAACTCACGTTCGCCAGCCTAACTTAAGTACCGTCGGTACGTTGACAGCGTACCGACGGTACTTTACTGTCGGGTGCAGAAGATACCTTCGGTACGTTAGATGGGAGCCCGGCATGGGCGCTAAATGGACGACGGCTGACATCCCCGACCAGCACGGGCGCGTCGCCGTGGTGACCGGGGCCAACACCGGATTGGGCTACGAGACGGCCAAGGCGCTGGCCGAGCGCGGGGCCTCCGTGGTCCTCGCCGTACGCGACACCGCCAAGGGCGCGCGGGCGGCGGCTCGCATGCGCGGCGACGTGACCGTCCAGGAGCTGGACCTGACCTCGCTCGACTCCGTACGCACCGCCGCCGCCGCGCTGCGGTCCCGGCTCGGCCGCATCGACCTGCTGATCAACAACGCGGGCGTCATGTACACCCCTCGCCGGACCACCCGCGACGGCTTCGAGCTGCAGTTCGGCACGAATCACCTCGGCCACTTCGCGCTCACCGGGCTGCTGCTCGACCTGATGCTGCCGGTGCCCGGCTCGCGCGTGGTGACGGTCAGCAGCACCGGTCACCGCATCAGGGCCGCGATCCACTTCGACGACCTGCAGTGGGAGCGCTCGTACAGCAGGGTCGGGGCCTACGGCCAGTCCAAGCTGGCCAACCTGCTGTTCACGTACGAGCTGCAGCGCCGGCTCGCCCCGCACGGCACCACCGTCGCGGTGGCCGCGCACCCCGGCGCGTCCAGCACCGAGCTCGCCCGCAACACTCCCGCCCTTCTCCGGCCCCTGATCGACGGGCTCGCACCGCTGGTCCTCCAGACCCCCGCGATGGGCGCCCTGCCGACCCTGCGCGCCGCCACCGACCCCGCCGTGCTCGGCGGCCAGTACTACGGTCCCGGCGGACGCAACCAGATCATGGGCCACCCCCGCCTCGTCACCTCCAGCCCGCAGTCCTACGACATGCCGCTCCAGCAGCGGCTGTGGGCCGTCTCCGAAGATCTGACCGGAGTGACGTTCCCCCTCTTGGTCACGAGGTAGCGCCCAGCAGGTGCGCGATGCGCGGGTCGTGCGAATCGGCCGGCCAGGCCAGCAGGACCTCCCTCGCAGGCAGCCCTGTCATGGGGACGGCGGTGACGTACGGACCGAGCCGGTCCACGGCGCTGTCGCCGACGACGGCGAGCAGTTGCCCGGTGGCCACCAGGTCGATGAGCGCGTCCAGGCCGACGGGCGGCAGGTCGGCGGCGTAGGCGGGGTCCTGGCGCAGGATTCGGGGGGTCAGTGCGTGCCGCGCCGCGAAGGGGTGGCCTTGGGGAATCAGCGCCACCGGCTGCTCGGTGGCGATGGCCTGGACGTCCAGGCCGGTCAGATCCTCATCCGAGCAGACCAGCGCGGCGTCGGCCCGGCCGTCGCGGACCGCCGTGGTCTGCTCCCTCGTGAAGACCAGCTCGACGGTGTCACTGCCGAAGCGCGCGACGTAGCGGCGTACCAGCTCACGCAGCAGCCCCGCCCCGGTCCCCGGCGGAGCGGCGATCCGCAGCACGCCCTGACCGGCCTGCCGCACGCGACGGACCGCCTGGTCCAGGGCCCTGAGCGCGTTGCGCGCCTCCACCTCGAACACGCGGCCCGCCGGGGTCAGCTCCACCCGGCGGCTCGTCCGTTCGAACAACTTGGCGCCCAGCCGCCGTTCGAGGTGCGCGATCGCCCGCGACAGCGGCGGAGGCGCGATACCGAGCCGCTCGGCCGCGCGCGCGAAGTGCAGCGTGTCGGCCACGGCCAGGAAGTATTCGAGCTCGCGGACCTCGATCCGTTTCATGACCCTGAGGGTAATGACCGGTGCTTACTTCATCATCGCGCAGCCCCGCCCGCCGTTGCCAAGCTGCTCATACCACCCGCTATCGGAAGGAACCTGCTGTGAGGATCGGCGTCATCGGCACCGGCGGTATCGGGGCCGCGCTCACGTACAAGCTCGGCACGACCGGACACACCGTACGGGTCGCGAACACGCGAGGGCCGTCGAGCATGACCGCGCTGGCGGAGCGGTCAGGCGCCACGCCCGTCACCCTCGACTCGGTCAGCCGCGACGTGGACGTCCTGATCACCTCCATCCCCCTCGGCCGCCTCCCCGACCTGAGACCGCTCACCGACCGCCTCCCGGCCGGCGTCGTGGTGGCCGACACCTCGAACTACCTCCCACAGCGCGATGGGCGCATCAAGGACATCGAGGACGGCATGCCCCAGGGCCTTTGGATCGAGCAACAACTCGGCCGCCCTGTCATCCGCGCCTGGAACGCCCTCGTCCAGACGACGTTGTCGGATAAGGGCAGACCGCCCGGCGCCGCCGACCGCCTCGCCGTACCCGTCGCCGGCACCGACCCGGCCGCCAAGAAACTCGTGATGACCCTGGTGGACGACACCGGCTTCGACCCCGTGGACGCGGGCACCGCCGAGGACGGGTGGCGCATGCAACCAGGCACCCCCGCCTACTGCACCGACCTGACCGCCGCCCAACTCCAGAAGGCCCTCGCGCTGGCCCACCACGAGACCGCGAGAGTCCGGCGCGAGGCGATCCTGGCGATCATGAGCTCGTGGGAACGGAACGACTCCTTCTTCGACGACCTCGTGGCCCTCAACCGCGCCACAGCGGGCCTGCACCGGCTTGCCGGCGACCCGGGGTCATGAAGCGACGACGGACTGGGCGCCGATCCACAGCCGGGGAACGCCTCCCAGAGGTCGGTCGCCACCACCTCGCCGCCACCGAACGCGACGAGACCCTTGGTCGGCTTGAACCGCTCCCAGCCTGAGATCGCGTCCAAGTTGAACGTGGTGTACTCGGTGACCCGCACACCGTGCCCTCTGACCGGCTGCCGCTCAATCGCCGCCCCCGGATCCTTGGGGGGCGGTGGCCGCGCGCCGGCGGCGGGGCTGCCGTGAAGTGCCGATGCGGCCACGGCAAGGACCACGGCCACGCCCATCGCTTCATCTGGTGATGATTTCCTCGCAGAATGCCCGGCGCGGCGGCCCACTAGCTTAGGCGCGCTGCGCGGCGATCGCTCCAGCCACGGCCGTGGACGCGGCCAGCAAGGCGAGCGCGGTCACCACCGCGGCCGCCATCCGGCGGGTCTTCCGGTGCTGCCTGACGTCTTCGCCGTCCAGGTCGTCGGGCGCCCTGCCGTGCAGCGCTGCGGCGAGCTGCACCAGGCAGGCGCGGAAGCGCTCATTGCGAAGGCCGCGCTGGTCGTCCTCGGTGACCCAGCTCAGGTCGATCCAGAGCGGCCGCCCTGGATGGACGCCGTGCAACGCGGACGGGAGCGCCGAGGATCGGTTCACGTCGAAGCGCCCGGCGACGGCGTCCCAGACGAGCGAACCGCCGGACAACACCAGGTAGAGGGTCTCCACGCTCTTGTGCTTCAGCCAGTAGCGGATCTCGTCGTCGACCCAGGGCGAGGCGACGGCCTGCGGAGACAGGAAGACGATGAGGTGGCGGGAGGCGGCGAGCGCGTCCTCGATCGCCCGGTCCAGCCTTGAGGTCGCCGGCATGCTGGACTGGTCGTGGAAAACGCGTAGCGCTCGCAGCCGGTACCAGGGCCTGGCCAGGCGGTGCAGGGCGTCGCGTACGGCCCGGACGAGCGGGGCGTCCGGCTCCCAGGCGTAGGAGAGGAAGGCGTCGTAGCGTAACGGCCGCTCATCTGTCGGCACCGGCCATCGTCTCGGGGCGGTCACGCCGACCAGCTCGCTGAATCCCGTCGCGTAGGCGCGGATCCGTCGCTGCAACGTGCGCAGCTCGGCGCGGCAGGCAGCGTGGTCCGGCCACTCCGAGTCCGGGGTTCCGGGGTGCGACTGCTCGAATGCGCGGAGCCGTGGGTGCCATTTGGCCAGGAACGGGCGCAGCTCCTCGTTGAGCAAGGCGATCGCGAGTTGCTCGACGGTCCGGCCGCCGGGCGCGCAGGGGCGGCTCGCCTTCAGAATTTCGCGGACGGTGGCGAACAACGCGTGCAGGGAAGAGAGCGTCTCCCTGGTCAGTCCCTGGTCGTCGTGCAGCGGCTGGGTGGACACCCGGGTCGTGGTCTCCACGAACAGCTTCCAGGCGACGTCCCTGCCTTGGTCATCGACCACGATCGTCAGCTCGCTCAGCTGCGGGAGCGACAGCTTGACCTTGGTCAGCCCGGCCGAGCGGCTGCGGATCTGGCTCGCCACGGCGCCGGCCGCTCCGGCCAGCGCGCCCCCAGTGGCGTAGAAGCCGCGACCACCGATGTTCGTCAGTTCGAAGATCACCAGACCAGCCAGCGCGCCGACGGCGGCCGCCACGATCACGCACATGACTCGCCGGAGCGGCAGGGCGCTTCTGAGGGGCTTCACCGCCACGAGGTGACTTTACATTCGGTGTCAGATGACAACCAGATGATCGCAGTGGCGAGTTGGCTAGGAGGTCACGCGGAGCAGGCGCAAAGCGGATGCGGCGGGCGAACCGGGCTCGGCGGCGAACACCGCGAGGCGCTGGCCCTCGTCCTCCTGCATCTGGAACACCTCCTCGGCCAGCCTCAGCTCCCCCACCAGCGGGTGCCGGAACGTCACCCCTTCCGAGCGGCAGCGGCGCACCGGGTGGCGGGCCCACAGGGTGGCGAAATCGGTGCTCTTGATGGTCAGCTCCCCCACCAGCGCCGCCGGTTCCGGGTCGTCGGGCCACCGTCCGGCGGCCTGGCGCAGGTATCCGACGGTGGCGCGGGCCTTGGCGGGCCAGCTGCGCAGGTGCGCCTGCTTTCCCACTATGCCGCTTTCGGCGGCGTCCTAGCCTGACCCTGTCAAGCGTAGGAAAACCCGGGGTCTGGGTACGCCCGCCCGCGACGGCCAGGCTGCGGTGACATGCCCGCAGACCCACGAGCCAGGATGTCGCCCCGGCACAAAGCCGTGCTCACACTCCTGCTCGGCACCCAGTTCATGCTCACCGCCGACTTCTCCATCTTCAATGTCGCCCTGCCCGCCGCGGCGCCGGCGTCGGCCTCACCGACCTGCCATGGGTGGCGACCGCATACGCGCTGCCCGCCGCCGGGTTCACGCTGCTGTGCGGCCGGATCGCCGATCTGGCGGGCAGGCGGCGGATGTTCCTGGCCGGGCTGGTGCTGCTGTGCGCCGCCTCGCTCGGCGGCGGGCTTCACCACGGGGGCGCTGCTCGGCGGCGTGCTCACCGAGCTGACCGGCTGGCGCGACGCGTTCCTGGGGAACGTGCCCATCGCCGCCGCCATC
Organism: Nonomuraea sp. NPDC049504; assembly: GCF_040676845.1. Taxonomy (NCBI): domain Bacteria; kingdom Bacillati; phylum Actinomycetota; class Actinomycetes; order Streptosporangiales; family Streptosporangiaceae; genus Nonomuraea; species Nonomuraea sp. NPDC049504. The sequence goes on along the minus strand of NZ_JBFAPT010000032.1, from coordinate 59,350 downwards.
CTCGCCCTGGCCCCGAGGCTGGTCCCGTCCGGCGCGGGTGATCGGCGTCCCTGCCTGGATCTTCCCGGTGCGCTCACGGTGACGCTGGGCCTGCTCGCGCTGGTCTGGGGCAGCACGACCCCGGGCCAGGCCCGCTGGGCGCTGCTGCCCGCCGGCCTGCTGCCGGCCGCGTTCTGGCGCGTCGAGCTGCGCAGCCCCGAGCCGCTGGCCCCGCTGCACGTGCTGCGGCGGCGCCTGGTACGTGACGGCCGTGCTGGCGCTCTGCTACGCGGGCAACATGATCGCCCTCGTGGCCGCCGCCGTGACCGCCACCGTGACCGCCACCTCCGGGCTGCCTGACCGGGAGCAGGGCCTGGCGACGGGACTGGTGACGATGGCGCAGCAGGTCGGCATCACGGTCGGCATCACGGTCGGCATCCCCGTGCTCAGCGCGCTGGGCGACACCGGCGTGGCGGTGGCCGCCGGGGTCACGCTGTCGGTGGCCGCTGCGGCCGTGCTCGGGCGCGGAGCGAGGTCAGGCGGTCGGGGTTCGGCCAGCGTACGCCGTGGGCCCAGCCCGCCCGCTCGAACCAGCGGATGAGCCGCGCGCTCGGGTCGAGCTGCCCCTTGAGCACGCCGTGCCGGGCGCAGGTCGGCTCCACGTGGTGCCAGTTGTGCCAGCCCTCGCCGAGCGTCAGCAGCGCCACCCACCACACGTTGGACGAGCGGTCCCTGGTGCGGAACGGGCGGTCGCCGAAGGTGTGGGCGATCGAGTTCACCGACCAGGTGACGTGGTGCACCACGGCGTAGCGGACCAGGCCGCCCCACAGCAGCGCGCTCCACGCGCCCGCCCACGACATCGACCACAGCCCGCCGGCGGCGGCGGGGAGCGCGAACGACAGGACGACGACCGCCGGGTAGGCGGCGTCGAAGCGCCGTACGTCCGGGTCGTCCAGCAGGTCGGGCACCCAGTGCCGGCGGCTGGAACGCTGGTGGGCGGTGTAGAACCAGCCGACGTGGGCGTGCGCCATGCCGCGCAGCAGCGCGATGCCGCTGTCGCCGTAGCGCCAGGGAGAGTGCGGGTCGCCTTCGCGGTCGGCGTACTTGTGGTGGCGGCGATGCTCGGCGGCCCACAGCGTCACAGGACCCTCGACGGCCATGCCGCCGGCCAGCATGAGCGCGATCCGCAGCGCACGGGACGCCTTGAAGGCGCGGTGGGTGAACAGGCGGTGGTAGCCGATGGCGATGCCGAAGATGCTCACCAGGTACATCACGACCGCGATGACCAGGTCGCAGGGCCCGACGCCCCAGCCCCATGCGGCCGGCACCGCGAGCGCCAGCAGCGCCACGGGCAGGACCACCAGCACGATCAGGTAGGCGAGGCGGCGGCCGGTGGTGACCGTCACCGTCTCCGCCGTGGCCGGCCGCTGCACGTTGCCTCCCGGGTGGTCAGGACGATTCAGGCTCCTCATTGAACGGCCAGGCCCCTGGCGTGCGGCAATATCCTGACAGTGACGTAATGATTACTGTGAGGAATCAAAATCATGGACTCGCCTGCGGCGCGAAAAGGGCGTGGGATGGTGATCGCAGAACGCGATCATCTCGGTACGCTTCGACATCAGGCGGAAGGTCCACGGAATGGGTGCTGTCGATCAGGCGACCACGGGCGGCCATCTCGAGCGCTACGAGGAGGCGCTCGCCAGGGATCCGATGGCCGCATTCGGCCTGGTCCGCGAGTGGATGCGGACCGACTGGCGGAGCCTGTTCGCCGAGCTGCGCGAGCGGCGCCCGATCTTCGTCACCCCCGCCTTCACGGTGGTGACCCGCTTCGCCGACGTGGTGGAGGTGCTCGCGCACGAGGAGGTCTTCTCCGTACGCTCCTTCGGGCCGCGCCTCGACGCCGCGCTGGGCGGCGCCCCGTTCATGCTGGCCAGGGACGCCACGCCGATGAACTGGCGGGAGAAGGGCCTGATGCAGCTCATGCTCGACCCGCAGGACGCGGGCCGGGTGCGCGAGCTGGCCGGCCGGCTCGCCGACGAGCTGCTCGACGCCGCCCCGCGGGACGGGCGCTTCGACGCGGTGGACGGCCTGTTCCGCCCGGTCGCGCTCGGCGTGTGCGCGCGTTACTTCGGCGTGCCTGGCCCCGATCCGCGGACGCTGGGCGGGTGGACGCGGGCCGTCGTCTCCGACGGCTTCGCCAACTTCCTCGGCGATCCGCGGCTCCAGGCCGCGTCCGTGAGCGCGGGCGCCGAGCTGCTCGCCCACCTGCGCGACCGCCTCGCCGAGCTGAGGGCCGGCGACGAGCTGCCCGACGACGTGTTCGCCCGCCTTGTCCGGGCTTCGCCGCCCGGCGTGAGCGACGACCGCATGGTGGTGAACATGGCAGGGCTGCCGCTGGGCTTCGTGGAGAGCGCGCCGGGCGCCATGGTGGAGGCGGTCGAGCAGCTCCTGGCGCGCCCGCAGGTGCTCGCCGAGGCCAGGGAGGCCGCCGCCGACCCCGAGCGGTTCGACCCGTACGTCTGGGAGGCGCTGCGCTTCAGCCCGTTCTTCAAGCTGCTCCCCCGGATCTGTGAGCGTGATCACGTCCTGGCGGCCGGCACCCCGCGCAGCACGGTGATCCCGGCGGGCACGTTCGTGCTGGCGGCGCCCGCCTCCGCCATGTTCGACGCGGACGTGGTGCCGGAGCCCGACGAGTTCCGTCTCGACCGCCCGCGCCACCATCGGCTGTTCTTCGGGTACGGGCATCACGCCTGCCTGGGCGTGCACCTGGCCGGTCCGGTGATCGCCGAGACCGTACGCCGCCTGCTGCTGCGTCCCGGCGTGCGAGCGGCCGGGAGCGTCGAGCGGTCGCTCGGGATCTTCCCCGACGCCTTCCCCCTCGACCTCGGGACCGAAGGGCGGGAAGGCTGACGATGGCGCGGAGCCGAGCACGCAGCATCGCCACCGACGGCCTCACCAACCGGCTCAGGTTCCTGGCCCTCACCAACGGCCGCCCGCTGTGGGACCTCCTGCAGGCCAGCCGGCCACTGCGCAGCCGGATCAACGCCTCGCTCATCGACCACGCGGTCCGCGAGATGCCGCCGCGCCCCGAGCCGCTGAGCACCATGGCCGGCTACACCTCGTGGGCCTCGCTGACCGACCGCACCTACAGCGGCAGGCACCTGCCCCCCGTCCCCGCCGGCGAGCGGGAGCGGCCCACGCCCGAGGCCGCCGCCGCCCTGTTCACGCGGGGCGCGTCGATGATCCCGTGCCCGCGGTCCACGGTGCTGTTCGCGTACTTCGCCCAATGGTTCACCGACGGGTTCCTGCGCGGCGACACCAACGTCCCGCGCGACCCGCGCAAGAACAGCTCCAACCACCACATCGACCTCAACCAGCTGTACGGGCTGAACGACGCGGCGACGGCGGCGCTGCGCACGTTCGACGGCGGGCTGCTGAAGAGCCAGCTGATCAACGGCGGCGAGTTCCCGCCCTACCTGTGCGAGAACGGCGTGATCAAGCCGGAGTTCGCGCCGCTGAGCGTCGCCCTCTGGGAGCGGCTCACCGACGCGCAACGCGACACGCTGTTCGCCACCGGCAGCGACCGGGGCAACGGCCAGATCGGCTTCACCATGCTGACGGTGCTGTTCCTGCGCGAGCACAACCGGGTGGCGCGGCTGCTCGCCCTGGAACATCCGCGCTGGGACGACGAGCGGATCTTCCAGACGACCCGCAACATCCTCATCGTGCTGCTGATCAAGCTGGTCGTCGAGGAGTACATCAACCACATCACCCCCTACCACTTCCGCTTCACCCTCGACCCGGCGCTGCCGGCGCGGCTCGACCACGCGCCCTGGCACCGCCAGAACTGGGCGTCGGTGGAGTTCAACCTCGTCTACCGCTGGCACAGCCTGGTCCCTTCGCACCTGTCGGTGGGCGGGCGCGAGCTGCCGATGGCCGAGACCTTCTTCGGCAGCGCGCTGATCCCCGAGCCCGGTCTCGGGCGGTTGTTCGAGGACGCCTCCCGCCAGCGGGCCGGCCGCATCGGGCTGTTCAACACCGATCCCGTGCTGCGGGAGATCGACGTGGCCAGCATCGCCGACTCGCGGGCGCTCGATCTGGCCCCGTACAACGACTATCGCGAGCACTGCCGTTTCCCCCGGGTGCGCGGCTTCACGCAGATCTCCGGCGACCGGCGGGTCATCGGCGCGCTGCGCGAGCTCTACCGCGACGTGGACGACGTGGACCTGTACGTCGGGCTGTTCGCCGAGGAGCCCGGCTCCCCCGAAGCGATCCTGCCGCCGCTGCTCACCAAGATCATCGCCATCGACGCCTTCTCCCAGGCGCTCACCAACCCGCTGCTGGCTCCCCGGATCTTCAACGCCGCCACGTTCTCCCCCGCCGGCATGCGCGTCATCGCCGGCACCCGCACGCTGTCGGACGTCGTGCACCGCAACACCCCGGAGGACCAGAAGCCCCGCCTGGTCAGCATGTCCCGGCGGACCAGGCCATGAACGACGCCGACGCCGACGCCGACACCGCGCGGCTGCGCGCCGCGGCCCGCGAGCTGGTCGACGTCGCGCTCACCATCCAGGACGCGGCGGCGCACGCCACGTCCGCGCTCACCGGCGTCGCGTTACCGCACGCGCTGCCCGCCTGCGGGGCGCTGCTGCGGGCCACGACGAACGGCCGGGGGCTCGGGTGGGCGTTCACCGGCGGCGGCCCGCTGCTCACCGCCGCCGCCAAGATCGGCGGCATGCTCGGTGCCGAGAGTCTGTCCGTACGCGTGCTGGCCACGTCGCTGCGGCTGCGCGTCGCGGCCGTGGCGATCGCCCACCCCGAGCTGACCGGCGACCCGATGCTGGCCCGGCTCATCGACGCGGCCGCCGCCGACCGGGACCTGGAGGCCGTACGTGCCCTGCGCGCCCTGCTCAAGGAGCGTGGCGCGGTGCGCGCGCTCAGCCAGCTCGCCCCGGTCTTCGGCGAGGTGCTCGCGCTGCGCGCGCTCCTGGACGAGAACCCGCTCAACGACGCCACCGCCTGGCTCATCGCGACCGGCAAGGGGTACGCCACCGCCGATCCGATCACCGGGCTGAGCAACAGGGTCATCGCCGTCCTCGACACCGGCGAAGGCGCCGCCCGCCGGGTCGAGCTGAGCGCGGCCGAGTCGGCCCTGCTGTGCACGCGGGGGTCGCTGCTCGGTTTCCTGGGCAACATCAGCGCGCTCGGCACTACCGGACGGATCCTCATCCAGAGCGTCGAAGGGCCCGACCGGGTGATCCGCCACGTCCTCCAGGCGCCTGGCATGCGCGCGGGACGTCCCGACGGCGAGTCTCCCCAGGACCTGCTCGGCGCGTTCAGCAGCGCCGTCCTGGCCAGCAGCCCCTACAGCCGCGCCCTGGCCGAGGCCGTCGCCGACTACGGGCTGCCGCCTGAGGCCGAGCTGGCGCTGGTCGGGCACAGCGCGGGCGGCGCGGCGATCATGAACCTGGTGCAGGACGCCGCCTTCTGCGCCCGCCACACGGTCACCCACGTCGTGGCCGTGGGCTCGCCCATCGACTTCAAGCGTCCCGCCGACCGGCGCACGTGGGTGGCCAGCGTCACCAACCAGCACGACATCATCCCCACGCTCGACGGGCAGGGCGCCGGCACCTGCTTCGACCTGCACCCCGACTGGTACGTGGTCGACTACGGCGACGCCACCCACCTGTTCCCGCTCTGTCACGGCATCGACCACTACCGCGCCAACCTGGCCGACGACCTGCCCGAGGCCCGCGCGGTCATCGACGAGCGGCTCACGCCGTATCGGGGGCGGGTGGTGCGGTCGCAGGCGTACCTGCTGTTCGACCGCCCGCCCGGCCCCGAGGGGTTTCCCTTCCTCACCGTGCCCACGCGTTCCGTCGCCGAGGGCGGCGTCGAGTTGCCGATCAGGTGCCATGAGAGCAGGGCGCTCACGGCGTACTTCGCGGCGCATCCGGCGGTGGCGGCCGGCCTGCTGGAAGGCGCAGGGGTCGGGCCCGCCGTCCAGGTGGCGGGGCGGGCGCTGGTCGCCGTGCACGTGGCCGCCAACCGGTGCGCCAGCGCGGGCGCCTACGCGGAGCTGCAGGTCGGCGTCGTCGTGCCGGGGCCGTTCCGGCGGCGCTTTCCCTTCGTGCCCGATCTGCTGCGGGCGGCTGACCTGCGCCGCTCCGGGAGTTTTCTCGTCGGCACCGCCGTCGATGCCCCGGTCGTGCGCGCTCTGGGCTCGCGGTTGTGGGGCGGGGAGACGTACCTGACGCCGCTGAAGATCCGGCTCGGCCGCTCGGCTGAGGTCGGCGCCGACCAGATCCTCACCTTGCGCGGGCGGCTCGGGCCCGGGCTGCCGTTGAGCGATCCCGGTGTGGTCGCCTACGCCCGGGAGGCCGGTGTCGTGCTGCGGTCCTGCGTACGGACGCGCGGGCCGGCGCGGCTGCACGCGGCTCCCCCGCTGCGGCTGGTCGTCGCGCCGCAGTCCGCCCATCCGCTGGCCGGGCGGCTGCGCGAGCTGGGGCTCGACGGGGCCCGTCCGCTGCTGTGCCTGTCCACCGCCGTCCGCCAGTCGCTCCGGGACGCCGCCGTCCCGGTGCCGCGGTGAGCCGCCATGTCCCCCGAGATCAGCGCCCACGCCGAGACCCTCCGCTCGGACGCCCGCGCCCTGGTCGCCTGCGCTGAGCGGCTGCGTGCGATCGAGGCGGAGCTGCAGGCGGGCGGCGCGGCGCCGGAGTGGCTGCACGCCTCGGTGCGGGCCCACATCGCGGCCTGCCTGGTGGCCGCCGCCGACCTGGAGAACGCCGCACGCCGTTTGACCCCCTGATAAACCATTGGACACGGGCGGGCACGCTCCGGGAGCATCCGCGCTGTGACAGATCCGTTCTCCCCGCGCAAGCCCGTGAGGTTCGTCGAGCTGACCGGCGCGGCCATGACCGCCCTCCTGGACGACGACCTGCCCCGGGCCAGTGCCGAGGCGGGAGCCGGGCTCACGGCGTACTTCCTCACCGATCAGGCGAAGTGGGTCTGGCGGTACCGCGTCAACCAGCTGGCCACGCACCCGGGGAGCGCGGGGTGGCTCACCAAGGCCGTGGTGGCCGAGCCGGACGGTGTCGTGGTGGGGTACGCCGGGTTCCACGGGCCGCCGGATATATCCGGCATGGTAGAGATCGGCTATTCGGTGGACCCCGGCCACCGCCGCCAGGGGTACGCCAGGACGATGCTGACCGAGCTGATGCGCAAGGCCGCCGCCGCCCCGGAGGTCAGGACCGTACGGGTGACGATCAGCCCGGACAACACCGCGTCCCTGGCCACGATCGCCGGGCTCGGCTTCGCCCAGGTCGGCGAGCAGTGGGACGAGGTGGACGGCCTGGAGCTCGTCTTCGAGGTCCGCCTCGGGTAGGAGTTCAGGACGGTTTCACGCTGGCGGCGGCACGCCGGTGGTGAGCACGCCGCTCAGCCTGCTGATGCCGCCTCTGTGACGGTCATGGCCAGCTCGGCGCCGGGTGCGGCAGCGGGCTGGCGCCTTCCGGGCGCAGCCCGTCGAAGATGATCGCGAGATAGCGCCGCCACAGCTCGGGGTCCGGTTTCGCCAGGAACCCGACCGCGTGCACCGGTGCGCAGATGAGCAGGAAGATGTCGGTGCCGATGATGTCGGGCCGGACGGCGCCCGCCTCACGGGCTCGATCGACCAGCGCGCCGATGCTCTCGTGCAGCTCGTCCCTGAGCCTGGTCACCTCCGAGTCGCCCTCCGTGACCGTCTGCAGGAACGCCAGGTCGTGCTGCTGCTGGTTGCCGCAGGCCACGGTCAGGAACTCCAGCAGTGCCGCCCCTGGGTCGGCCGCGTCCAGCAACCGCCTGGCGAGGGCCGTGAGCTCGGCGAAGGAGTGGCCGACGGTCGCGACGATCAGCTCCTCCTTCGTCGCGAAGTGCGCGAAGACCGTGCCCTTGGCCACCCCTGCCCGGCGGGCGATGTCGGCCATCGAGGCGTCGAGGCCGCGTTCGGCGAACTCGGCCGCGGCCGCTTCCAGGAGCAGCGCGCGGTTGCGTGCCGCGTCCGCGCGCAGGGGGCGTTCAGGCTTGGTCACGACCGCGATTCTAGCAACTTGACCGAGAGGTCATGTTTTGGGTACGTTCGTCAGACATCTTGACCTAGCGGTCATCTTAAGGAGCTGGATTCATGGAACTGCACGGCGCCACCGCCCTCGTCACCGGCACCAACCGCGGCATCGGCCACCACTTCGCCATTGAGCTGCTGCGACGGGGAGCGAAGGTCTACGCCACCGCCCGCCGTCCCGAACTCGTGAACGTCCCGGGCGCCGAGGTACTGCGCCTGGACATCACCGATCAGGGCTCCGTCGAGGCGGCCGCCGCGATCGCCACCGACGTGGACGTTTTGATCAACAACGCCGCGTTCACCGCCGGCGGCAACTTCATGACCGGCGACCTCGACGCCATTCGCATGACGATGGACTCGAACTACTACGGCACCCTCGCCATGATCAGGGCGTTCGCGCCCATCCTGGCCCGCAACGGCGGTGGCGCCATCCTCAACGTCCTGTCGGCCGCGGCCTGGACCACGGTCGACGGCAACACCTCCTACGCCGCCGCCAAGTCCGCCCAATGGGGCCTGACCAACGGTGTCCGCCTGGAGCTGGCCGCCCAGGGCACGCAGGTCACCGCCCTCGTCCCCGGGCTCATCGCCACCGAGACGATGAAGGACTTCGCCGCGAACGCCGGCATCGACTTCCCTGACGGCCTCCTGGAGGACCCCGCCGACCTCGTACGGCTCGCGCTGGACGGGCTGGAGGCCGGCGAGATCGAGATCGTCGACCGCATCGGCGCCGACGCCAAGGCGAGCCTCATCGGCCCTCCGAGCACGTTCGACCTGGAGGCCGTCGCCGCGTCATACGGGGCCGGAACGCGCAGCTGACGGGGGCGGAGGCGGGACCGGCGGGACCGGAGGATTGCGGGGAGCTGGCCGGGGACCGGGCCAGGCTGCTGAGCCCCTCGTACCGTCCCGCGTACGAGGCGATGGTGGCGGAGATGGCGCGGCGCGGCATCGACTGCGCGGGCCGGCCACCGCTGTGGGCCTGGCTGGGGCCGGACACCCGAGATGATCGGGTGGCGCTGACGGCGGAGCTCCTCCTCGATCCTGAGAGCGACGAGGATCCTGCAGCCGTCGTCCTTGGCCTAGAGATGCCCTTCCCCTTGTGGCAGGCTCGGGCCGCTTCGTTAGGCTTGCCGGCATGCCGGACACCCAGTACGAAGATCTGCTCCGCCACGTGCTCGACACGGGCGCCCGTAAGAACGACCGCACAGGCACCGGGACGCGGTCGATCTTCGGTCACCAGTTGCGCTACCGGCTGTCCGACGGCTTTCCGCTGGTCACGACGAAGAAGGTGCACTTCCGGTCCATCGCGTACGAGCTGCTGTGGTTCCTGCGCGGCGACGGGAACGTCAAGTGGCTGCAGGACAACGGCGTCACGATCTGGGACGAGTGGGCGGGGCAGGACGGTGAGCTCGGCCCGATCTACGGCGTGCAGTGGCGGTCGTGGCCGACCCCCGACGGCGGGCACATCGACCAGATCAGCGACGTGCTGCGGACGCTGCGCGACAATCCCGACTCCCGGCGCATCATCGTCTCCGCGTGGAACGTCGCCGACATCCCGCAGATGGCGCTGCCGCCCTGCCACGCCTTCTTCCAGTTCTACGTCGCCGACGACAAGCTGTCCTGTCAGCTCTACCAGCGCAGCGCGGACCTGTTCCTCGGCGTGCCGTTCAACATCGCGAGCTACGCCCTGCTGACGCACATGATCGCCGACCAGGTGGGGCTCGGCGTCGGTGACTTCATCTGGACCGGCGGCGACTGCCACATCTACGACAACCACGAGGAGCAGGTCCGTACGCAGCTCGCACGCGAGGCGCGGCCGTTCCCCACGCTGAGCCTGAAGCCGGCGGACACCCTGTTCGACTACACCTACGAGCACATCGCCCTCTACGGCTACGACCCGCACCCCGCCATCAAGGCACCGGTGGCGGTGTGATCGGGCTGGTCTGGGCGCAGTCGGCCAACGGCGTCATCGGCCGCGAGGGCACGATGCCGTGGCACCTGCCGGAGGACCTGAAGCACTTCCGCACCCTGACCTCGGGGGCGACCGTGCTCATGGGCCGCCGCACGTGGGAGTCGCTGCCGCCGCGGTTCCGGCCGCTGCCGGGCAGGCGCAACCTCGTGCTGTCACGCACCCCGCAGGAGGGCGTGGACACCTTCACCGACCTGAAGGAGGCTCTCACCGCGGCGTCAGGGGAGGTGTGGGTGATCGGCGGCGCGGCCGTCTACCGGGCGGCGCTGCCCCTGGCCGACCGCATCGTGGTCACCGAGATCCGGGAGCCCTTCGAAGGGGACACGCACGCGCCGGACGTGGGCCGCGCGCCCGACTACGTGGGGGCGTGGCAGGAGTCGTCGACCGGCCTGCACTACCGGTTCCTGACCTGGGGCTGAGCCTAGCGTCGTCCGCCGAACTGCCAGGCGTGGACCTCGACGTCGGCGTACCGGTCCGGGTCGAGGAGCGTGCGGGCCGCGTCGCGGTCCGTCGCCCGGATCAGGGCCGCCGTGCCCAGCCAGGTGCCGCCGTCGTCGGACAGCAGCGGCCCATAGGCGATCAGGTCGTCCGACCGGCCGGGCGGCGGCTCCTCGGCCTCGCCCGCGCCGAGGCCGATCACGAGGTACCGGTTGCCGCCCTCGCGGCCGCCCGGGAAGTCCCACATCGTACGGCCCAGCAGGTTGCGCCAGCGGCGCACCATCACGTCGCGGTAGACGCCGGCCTGGTAGTTGGGCTCGTCGAAGGCGAACGCCCGCGCGGCGGCGGGGTCGGGCAGGTCGACGATGTGGACGCTGCCGGTGGCTGTCCCGCCGTCGAGCGTGGGGCCGCGGGCGATCAGCTGTGTCGCGTAGCCGTCCATATAGGACCAGTGCTCCTCCACGAGCTTCTCACGGAGGGTCGCGGAGCCGGGGCGGTCACGGTGATAGCAGAAGAATTCCATGTCGCGCTCGATTATCGTCCCTACGGGCGGCGTCCTGCGATGAGTCATCCCGCTCCGACGGGTCTCAACGTCCGAGGACATCACTGAAGAAAGTACGGGAGGCGACACTCGTGAGCGTCATTCCTGGAGATCGCAGGACCTTCTACCAGTTGCTGGGCAACACCGTGCTGGTGTCGGTGGTCAACAGCACGGCGTGGTTCGCGATCACCTTTTACGTTTACCTGCAGACGCGGTCGGTCTTCGCCACCGGCGTGATCTCCGGCATCTTTCTCGTGATGACCGCTTTATCCGGCATCTGGTTCGGCAGCCTGGTCGATCACCATGCGAAGAAGACGATGATGCAGGTGTCGGCGCTGGCCTCGCTCCTGCTGTACGCGGGGGCGCTGGGCATCTACCTGGCGGTGCCTGAGGAGACCTTCACCGATCCGGGCAGTGTCGTGCTGTGGGTGATGGTCGTGCTGCTGATGGTCGGCGTCATCGTGGGCAACATCAGGACGATCGCGCTGCCGACCCTGGTCACCCTGCTGGTCCCCGAGGAGGGCCGGGATCGCGCCAACGGGCTGGTCGGCAGCTCGACGGGGGTGAGTTTCCTGGTGACGTCGGTGTTCAGCGGGGCGCTGGTGGCGATCGGCGGCATGTACTGGGTGCTCGTCCTGAGCCTGGCGGTGCTCACGGTGGCCCTGCTGCACCTGGCCGTCGTTCGCGTGCCGGAACACCGGGAGGTCTCGGAGGACGCGCCGAAGCGGTCGGTGGATCTTCGCGGCACGATGCGGCTGGTCGGGGAGGTGCCGGGGCTGACGGCCCTCATCCTGTTCTCCGCCTTCAACAACTTCCTCGGCGGCGTCTTCATGGCGCTGATGGACCCTTACGGGCTGTCGCTGGTGCCCGTGCAGGTGTGGGGGCTGCTGTGGGGTGTGCTGAGCACCGGGTTCATCGTCGGCGGGCTGCTCGTCTCGCGGACCGGTCTGGGCCGCAACCCGGTGAAGGTGCTGCTGCTCGTCAACCTCGTCCTGTGGGGGGTCACGCTGCTGTTCCCGCTGCGGTCGTCGATCGTGCTGCTGGCCGTCGGGATGTACGCCTACATGCTGCTCGTCCCGTACGCGGAGGCCGCGGAGCAGACGATCCTGCAGAAAGTGGTCCCCTATGAGCGGCAAGGGCGGGTCTTCGGGTTCGCGCAGAGCGTGGAGCAGGCCGCGTCCCCGCTGACCGCGTTCCTGATCTCCCCGATCGCCCAGTTCGTCGTCATCCCGTTCATGACGGACGGCGCGGGCGCCCGGACGATCGGCGACTGGTTCGGCACGGGCACCGACCGCGGTCTCGCCCTCATCTTCATGGCGGTCGGCGTCATCGGCCTGATCGCCACCGCCGTGGCCCTGCGCAGCCGCCCGTACCGGCGGCTCAGCCACCGCATCACGCGACCGGCGAACCCCGAGCCGAGCCTGCCTTGATTGCCGGCGGCGGCCATACCGCCGTCCTGATCGCTGAAATCCAGCGGCGTTATGCCGAGTTCCTCCAGCATCGCTCCCATCTCGCTCAGGCCACCTGCTGGACCGTCGCCCAGCCGATCACCGGCTCCCTGACGGTCGAGGCCGTCGCCGGGCGGCTCGCCGGGCGGCTCGGCGGGCGGCTCGGCGGGCGGCTCGGCGGCCGACCTGACGCCGTTCCTGGCCCGGCTGTCCGACGCCAGGCGCACGGACGACGGCGCGATCCTCCCGGAGGACCACCACCCGTGGTCGCGCCGCTACTGGGCGGCCAGGGCCCTGGACGACGCCGTGCCGGGACGTGCGTACCTTGAGCGCCTCGACGTGCTCGCCCGCGGCCGCACCATACTCGGCGACGCCTGGCCGTAGCTGCGTGCGCAGCTCAAGGACATGATCGCGTAAGTTCTGCGGCGGGACGGGTGCGGGGCCGTCCGGCCCCGGTCACCCCCCTGGCGGATCCGTCACGTGCGTGCCCGATCACCGTCCTGGCGGCCGCCGATGATCGCCTCCGCGGCGTGCTCGGCGATCTCGGCCGGGCTCGCCCGCAGCAACGTGTTGATCAGGCGGAGATTGACGGGCCGGCTCTCCTCGAGGTCGGGGCCGATGATGCTGGCCGTCTGCGGGGCCGTTCCGGTGAAGGTGACTCTCATGCGCCAGTGGTGGCGCTCGACGGCGACCACGGGACCGGCGCCGGACGCCACCTTCCATCCGTGGCGGCGCGCGCGTCGGGTTAACGCCTCAGGATGCATGTGATTGTCTTCCTCGTCGTCGTGGTGGACGCGGCGGCGGAGCGGGTCACGCTCCCCTGCCTGCGTGCGGGCAAGAGGTCCGGGTCGAACGCGATACCCCCGTCGTCGGTGGGTGCACCGGGCACGCTCGTGTCGTGCCCGGCCTCGGGACGCTCGGGAAATGCCGGACGACCGTACGCCTGCGCGGGCGACGGTGCCGGGGGGTGGCCACTCCCCCGGCCATGGAAGGGATCGGTCGGGCGCGCCGCGATCGCCGGCGGTCGTGCCGCCGTGGGGGGCTTGCGCGCGGCCCGTTGCTTGCACCTCGATTCGGTGACCTCCCCTGCGACTTCGCTGGTACGTACGAGAATCCGGTGGCGGGTTCCTCGCACCTTCCCTAGATGGGATGGAAGTAGCAGGGCCGATGGTTCCCATCCGCGCAATCTTGCCGTGACAACCTGAAGAAGACCTTACGACTGGATCTGCTGCCGCTGAGCCGCCCCGCAGGACAGCGGGGGCTCCGGCGGCTAGGGTGCGGTCACCAGGGCGACGATGTCCTCGATCCGGACGACCTCCCCTGCGGCTCCCCAGTTGCCCTCGGGGACCTCGTTGATGTGCACCCAGGCGGCGGTGGGCCCGGCGAACCGTTCCGGGTGGGGGTCGGCGTCCGCGAGGACCCGGGTGACGCGCCGTACGATGTCGCGGCGCTTGCCGTCATCCATCGAACCGGCCGGGACACCGACCCTGACCACGTACCTGGGCTGCTCCCCGGCCGGCACCCGCCGGCCGCCCACGAACCAGGCGTCGATCTCGTTGACCACCAGCCACGAGATGGACCTGGCGACCTCGGTGTCCGGGGCGCCCTCGGCGAGCATCACCTCCGACACCAGCCGGCCGCCGATGGCCTCGCGGCTCTCCTCGTCGAGCGAGCCCTTGGGAACGAACAGCTCCACGAACGGCATAGTAAGTCCTTTCATTAAACCCACTGGTCCGCTCACCGTACGACAGTGGGTTTAATGACACAACCCACTACACTGTGGGCATGCAACGGACCAGCTTCGCTGAGATGCACTGCTCGATCGGCCAGTCCCTGGAACGCGTCGGCGAGTGGTGGACCCCGCTGATCGTGCGCGACCTCTTCCTCGGGCTGCACCGGTTCGACGACCTCGCGGAGAACCTCGGCATCGCCCGCAACCTGCTCACCCGCCGGCTCGAGACGCTGGTCGAAGGGGGCATCGTGGAACGCCGGGCGTACCAGGAACGGCCGTTGCGGCACGAATACCACCTCACGGAGGCCGGCCACGACCTCGTGCCCGTGCTGATGGCGCTCATGGCGTGGGGCGACAAGTGGGCGACACCGGCGGGCGGCCCGCCGGTGCTCCTGGTGCACGACGAGTGCGGCGCTCAGTTCACGCCGCAGGTCTGCTGCTCGGCCTGCGGGAAGCCGGCGCGCACCGCCGAGGTGACGGCGCTGCCCGGTCCGGGCGCCGCCTCCGGACCGGGGACACGCGTGCTGGCCCGCCGCGGCGGCCTCACGTCTCAGGACGGATGACCGCGGTCACGACTTGAGGGCGAGCTGCTTCCTCGATCTTCCGGGGAACACGACGACCAGGTGCTCCTCCTCTTCGCTTTTGGTCACCCGTACGTATACCCGCAGCCGGTAGCGGCCCTTGCCCCTGATCGCGAGGTTCGGCATCGGCGCGCCCGCGCCCACCTCTCCTCCGTCCATCTCCGGAACCTTGAGCGTGCCGCTGCGGCTGGTGATCGGAACCTCGTGCACCGAGTACCACCCGGCGGTCCGTGGCGGCGGCGCCTTGCGGAACGCCTTCACGGTGATGCACACGTCGCTGACGTCCGCGACGTGCCCGACGAGCACCGTCCCGGGGGTGACCCCGAGCCCGGTCTCGTTGCCCTTCTTGTAGAGCTCGCCCATCACGTCCTCGTCCATCACTCCATGGTCGGCGGCGTCGGTGACCACGTAGCCGGGATCGCCGTCGACGAACAGGAAATAGATGGCCGTGGCCTGGACGACGCCCTTGGTCCGGGGCCACGGGTCGCGGCATCTGGCGTTCTTCTCGGCGATGTGGTCGCGCTCGTCCGCCTTCATCTGCTCGGAGGAGCGCAGCAGGTGGGGCTGGCTTTTGGCGACGATCTCGGGGCAGACGTAGACGAGGTCCCAATCATCGACGCCCCAGGCGGCCCGCGCGCTCCCGGCCTGCCGCAGGAGCGCCTCCTTCTCGGTACGGTCCTTCGCCCGGCACAGCGCCCGCCCATACGCGAGGACCGCCTGGTCCGGCAGGCTGTCAGGGAACATGGGCGGCTGCCCGAAATCCCTGTTGCGCGCCAGGCACAGGAAGACCGGCTCGCGTTCCTCGGGCTTGAGGTCGCCGAAGCTGGGCCGGCTGTAGCAGTCCGGCGACCCGCCGCCGAAGGTGTGGCGCGCGTTCTGCTCGGGCTGGATCACCACGACCATCGGCAGAACGACCACGGCCGCCAGCGCGACGCGATGCCCCCGCCCCCACCGCCGCCGCGAGGACGCGGCCACCGGATGACCGTCCGCGACGGGCATCTCCCGCGCGGTCGCCGCGTTCCACACGACGCCGAGGAGTCCCAGCACGTGGCTGACGACCATCGACGCCAGCCAGGCGCTGGTGGGCGGCTCGAAGAAGGTGATGATCGGGAAGTCGAACGCGAAGGAGATCAACGACAACCAGCCCGCGATCAGGGTGCCGCGACTCCACCGGCCGTCACGCCACTGCCCGACGACCGTGAGAACGGTCGCCGCGGCACAGACCGCGATGTAGATCCACCAGGCGACGTCGTTCCAGCCGAACTCCCAGATGTCGAGTTCGTCGAGCAGATCCTCCACCATCACCAGGATCTGGATCGCGAACATCACCCCGGCCGCCGCTCGCAGCACGCGCGACCGCCAGCGGATGACGAGCAGGAGGAGGACGTCGATCGCGCCCCACATGATGAGCTGAACGACCGCGGCGACCTCGTCGGGCAGCACCGCGAACGGCCACCACAGGATGAGGCTGTACGCCACCGCCAGGTAGAGCAGCCTGCGCAGCGCCCTCTCCCGGCCGCTCAGCGGTCCCGGCCTGGGGGCACGCAGGATCAGCCACAGGAACAGGGCCTTGATCGCAGCGGCGACGAGCAACGTCATGATGGTCACGGTGCCGTACGGCTCGGGCTGGACGTACGGGACAAAAGACGGTGGCGACCAGACGACGGCCGTCCAGAGCCAGAACTCGCCGCGCATCAGGCCGACGACCGTGGCCACAAGGAGCAGACTTACTAATCCGATCCTGATATTTCGCCATAAATGATCTTTGGACACGGAACGGGAGTTTAGCGGCCCGGTAACCCAAAAATCGCCCCAACGAAACGAGCAACCCTTATCACTCGAATTCGATACATCTTCGAGATCTTGCACTCTTTCATGGCCATTCCGACGGCCAGTACGCTTCCCTCGCCCTGGGTATAACCTGCACACTCAGCCGGCGATCCGCAAAGCGCGGCCATGATACTGGCCGAACTCCGCATCCCACGCCTTACACCGGCAGTGCACTCGAAATCGCGTTAACACATCAATGCGGGCTCGACGCTCTGAACATTGTGCGGTCTTTTGTGAACGAGCCCGTGGTCGCCGTTCTTCGATCAGGGTCTACGTTCGGAACCAGGCTCGGTCGCCTTCGATGTGCAGCAGGAACTCGGCGACAGGGCCGCGTGGTGACACCAGGCTTGCCGCCGCCGCCACCTCGTCGTATGCCGCCTCCCACGCCCGCGAGTCTTCGCCGATCTCCTCCAGGAGGCCCAGCTCCCGCTCGAAAAGCGGCTTGACCTTGGCGAACATGGGGGTGGCCACGAAGACTCCATATGTCCAGGGCCAGTCCACGTCGTCGACGGTGATCTCACCGCACAACTCGTCACCGCAGGACAGACGCCAGGTATCCGCGTCACGGCCCACAACCCTCGCCTCCTTCAGGTCGGTCGTCACCCTAACGATCACGACCGACAAAACCGCGCGGAGGCGGATCGGGGCCGTAGTGTGAGGGGCGGCCGTACGCGTCAGCGGGTGACCGGCTGGCGGCGCCGCTTCAACCAGGTCCCCCTGCCCCCCTGCTCCTTCTGTCACCACTGCGAAGAACGATCTGATCGGCGCGGAGTTCCGAGCCGGAAGGGGGTTCAGGTGCGGGGGGCCAGGCCGTTGCGGAAGGCGTACGTGACCGCCTGGGCGCGGTCTCGTGCCCCGATCTTCGCGAACAGGTTGTTGATGTGGGTCTTCACGGTCGCCTCCGAGATGACCAGGCGGGCGGCGATCTCGGCGTTGGAGCAGCCTTCCGCGATCAGCTCCAGCACCCCGGCCTCGCGCTGAGTGAGCCCGTCGGGAAGGGACGCGGGGGCGGGCTCGACCGGCGGACGGGTGCATTGCGCGCTCGGCAGGGGGACGGGGCCGGTCACGGCCTGGGCCAGGGATTCGGCGTCGGTGTCCTTGGTGAGGTAACCGCGGGCACCCGCACGAAGGGCCGCGAACACCAGCTCGTCGTCGGAGTAGGTGGACAGCACCACGACGTCGGTCCCGGGATGAGCGGTGCGGATACGTCGGGTCGCCTCGACGCCGTCGAGGAGCGGCATGCGCAGGTCCATCAGCACCACGTCGGGACGCAACTCGGCCGCCAGACGGACCGCCTGCAGACCGTCACCGGCCGTACCGACGACCTCAACGCCAGGTACGAGCCCGAGCAGCAGCACCAGCCCCTCACGTACGACGGTCTGATCGTCCACGACGAGCACACGCACGCTCACCACTGGTCCACCATCCCCTTGCCGTCAGCCGGGAGTCTGCTGAGCCCCTCGACGTGTAGCCGTGCCACCGCCCTCCAGCCGGCGACCGAGGACCTCCTGACGCAGCGGCAGCCCCGCCGCGTCGCCGCCCTCATCCCGGCACCCGCAGCAGCACGGTGAAGCCGTCCGGGTCGGTGCACGTCTCCAAGGTGCCGCCGATGAGCGCCGCGCGTTCGCGCATGCCGATGAGGCCGTAGCCGCCGGGCGTCGCGGGCGGGGCGGGGTGGCCGCCGTGGTCGCGCACCTCCAGCTCGTTCCAGCGGTCCACGCGGCGCAATCGCAGCTCGGCCGTGGCCCCGGGTGCGTGCTTGCGGATGTTGGTCAGCGCCTCCTGCGCCGTACGGGCGATGGCCAGCCGGGCCTCCGCGCCCGCCGCTAACGCGCGGTCGTCGATCGACACCGCGCACTCCCTCCCCGTGGCGGCGCGGAACTCCGCCGCCAGCCGTTCGAGCCGCTCCCGCAGCGGCAGGTCGTCACCGCGCAGCGTGTCGAGCGCTCTGCGGGTCTCCTCCAGGCTCGCCCGCGCGAGCCCGACGGCCTTGTCGACGCGGTCGAGCGCGGTGGCCCGGTCGCCGCCCTGTTTCAGCAGCATGCGTACGCTCTCCAGGTGCACGATCTGCGCCGATTGGGCGTGGGCCAGGATGTCGTGCACCTCGCGGGCCAGCCGGGCCCGCTCCGACAGCACCGCCTCGCGCGCCCGCGCCTCGGCCACCTCGGCTGCCTGCCGCTTTGTGGCGATCTGGCTGGCGAGCAGGAACGCGAACACCGCACTGTAGGCGCTCCCCGCCGCCAGCCCCCAGGCCGTGCCCGCTTCCCGGACCATCACGTACGTGGTGAGCGGCATGCCGACGAGCACCAACGTGGTCAGCGCCATCGCAGCGCGCGGCCGGGTGCGGAACGCGGCGGTGAAAATGGTGACGAAGCAGAGGGCGATGCCGGTGTAGGGCTCGATCAGGTTCATGGCGAACGCGCCGGCGATGGTGACCAGCAGCAGCCAGGCGTTGCGCCGCTGGTCACGTCCGGCCAGCGCCCACAGGCAGGCGCCGAGCGCACCGACCGCCACCGGCAGCACGAGCAGAGCGGCCGCCACGGTGGGGCGCGTGACGACGATGCTGACCGGCCCGTAGGCGAGGTAGAGCACCAGCAGCACGGCAAGGACACGTGTCAGTGGCCGCGCAGGAAGGAGCGAACGCAACACGGAGAGGACGCGAGCCGCCGAGCGGGTGGCGGCATCGTCGAACACCGAACGAGCGGCATCGCCGGACGCCGCATGAGCGGCACCGCCGGCCAACCCCGCCGCATCGCCGGACGCGGAATGGACGGCATCACTGGGCGCCGAACCGGCGGTAGCCATGGACGCTGGACAAGCGGGGACGTCGCCAAGCGCCGGACTGGCGGAGGCGTCGGCGGGTGCCGGGCCCGGGGTGTTGCGGGGGCCTGGAGGGCTGGGCGTGGCCACGAGGTCACGGTAGCCGGGCGCCGGGCTCGGGTCATCAACCCACGGGTTGAAGTGGGTTCCACCCGTGCTCCGATGCGCCGGGCAGGGCCGGTGCCGGAAGCTGAACCCGTGACAACGATCAGTGTCGAGCACGTGAGGAAGTCGTTCGGGAAGGTCGTGGCCGTCGACGACCTGTCCTTCGCCACTCCTCCCGGAGCCATCACCGCTTTTCTCGGCCCCAACGGGGCAGGCAAGACGACCACGCTGCGGATGATCCTCGGCCTGGTCACGCCGGACGCCGGGCGTGTGACGGTCGGCGGGCGGCCATATCGCGCGCTGGAGCAGCCGTTGCGGCAGGTCGGTGCGGTGCTGGAAGCCACCGCCTTCCATCCCGGACTCACCGCCGAGGCGCATCTGCGGGCCTTGGCGATCGCGGCCGGGATCGACGAGGCGCGGGTCGGGGAGGTGCTCGATCTCACCGGCCTCGACGGTGCCGGAGGCAGAAGGGTGCGGGGGTTCTCGCTGGGCATGCGGCAGCGGCTCGCGCTGGCGACCGCGCTGCTGGGCGGCCCCGGGCTGCTGATCCTGGACGAGCCGGCCAACGGGCTCGACCCGGCCGGCATGCGCTGGTTGCGGGGGTTCCTGCGGGCGTACGCGATGGACGGTCACGGCGTGCTGGTCTCCACGCACGTGCTCGCCGAGGTCGAGCAGATCGCCGACCACGTGGTGATCATCGCGGCCGGCCGGCTGCGGTGGAGCGGTCCGATGCCGGAAGCGGCGAGCCTGGAGGAGCTCTACCTGGAGGTGGCCGGATGACCCGGCCGGGCCGCTTGCCCCACCCAGCTCTACCGGAGGTGGTCCGATGACCCGCTTAGGCACCATGGCTCGCCCAGCTCTGACCGGAGGTGGTCCGATGGCTCGGCTCGTCCGTGCGGAGTTGGTCAAGGCCGGCGCCAATCGCGTCACGTGGATCCTCGCCGCGATCGCGCCCGTCTTCTGCGTGGCGTGGGCGGTGCTCATCGTCATGCTGTCGCCGCCGGACGAGGCGCCGGCGCCGGTCGGCGTGTACGCCATGGCGCAGCAGGCGTACGTCTTCACCCTGATTCTCGGCATCCTGGGCATGTCCGGCGAGTTCCGGCATCAGACCATCGCCTGGTCCTTTCTCGTCACACCGCGGCGGGGGCCGGTGGTGACGGCGAAGCTGGCGGCGTACGGTCTCATCGGCCTGCTGGTGGCGCTGGCGTCGGCGGTGGCGACGGTCGCGGCGGGAGTGGCGCTGCTGGCCGTCAAGGGGCTGCCGGTGTGGAGCGCGGACGTGCCACCGGCGCTCGTGGGCGGGGTGCTCGCGACGGCCGGGTACGCGGTGTTCGGGGTGGCGCTGGCCGTACTGGTCAGGAGCCAGGTCGCGGCGGTCTTCCTGGCGGCCCTGATCTTCACGTACGGCGACTACTTCCTGGGGTGGCTGACCCCCGGCGTCTATCCCTGGCTTCCGACGGGGGCCGCCAGGGCCGTGGGCTCGCTGCCGATCGAGACGGCGACGTTACTGCCCGCGTGGGGCGGGGCGGTGGTGTTCGCCGGGTATGTGGCGGTCATCGTGGTGATCGCCCGGCTCGTCACGCTTCGCCGCGACATCACCTGATCAGACGGACGACGCGGCCGATCTTCTTGCGAGAATCAGCGGGCTCACGCGCGTGGGTTCGTGCCAGGATGGAGTGCGGCGAGGGTCCCGGAACCGAGGAGCATGGATGCCTGCTGCTGACATGAGCGACCTGAACGACGTCTCTGACGGCAGCGGGCTCTGGTCCGCACCGACGACCCTGCGGGCCCTGATCGGGGCCCAGTTGCGGCGGCTGCGGGAGGCGCAGGGGGTCAGCCGCGAGGAGGCCGCGTTCCTCATCCGGGGGTCCAACTCGAAGATCAGCCGCATGGAGGCCGGGCGCACCGGGTTCAAGGCGCGTGACGTGGCCGACCTGCTGACCCTTTACGGCGTCACCGACGACGGCGCGCGGGCCAGCCTACTCGCGCTGGTCGAGCAGGCCAACGCGCCGAGCTGGTGGCAGGAGTACCGCGAGGCGATCCCCGACTGGTTCGAGCCCTTCCTGGGGCTGGAGCAGGACGCCTGTCTCATCCGCGCCTACGAGGTGCAGCTGGTGCCCGGCCTGCTGCAGACCGAGGACTACGCGCGGGCGGTCATCACCCAGGGCGCGAAGAACGCGGGGAGTTACAGCGTCGAGCAGCGGGTGGCGTTGCGGATGCGCCGCCGGCGCGTCCTGACGAGGGACGATCCCGCGCGGCTCTGGGTGGTGCTGGACGAGGCCGCGCTGCACCGCCGCGTCGCCGGCGAGGAGATCATGCGCGCCCAGTGGGAGCACCTGGCGAAGATGAGCGAGTTGCCGCACGTCACCCTCCAGGTGCTGCCGTTCACCTCCAGCGACTGCGCCGGCGGGCTCGGCCCGGTGACGATCCTGCGCTTCCCGCAGCAGCAGCTGCCCGACGTCGTCTACATCGAGCAGCTCACCACGGCCCAATACCTGACCAAGAGCGCCGACGTGCTGCCCTACCACGCCCTGATGGACGAACTGGGCCTGGCGGCGCTGCCACCCGAGCAGACCGCCGGCTTGCTGCGGGAGCTCGCCGCCACGAAGACGGGCTGAGCGGCGGCCGAGGCCAACGGGCGGCCGGCGCCGGCGGTGTGCGCCGCCTAGGGTTTGCGAGCCACGCCGCAGTACGCGTCCACCGGCTCGGGCAGGCCGCTGACCGGCTCCTCCTCCGAGCGCCACTGTGATACCGACACCACGCCGGGCTCGATCAGGTGCAGGCCGGCGAAGAAGCGTTCGATCCGCTCGGGTGTGCGTAGTTCGTAGCTGTAGACGTGGCCGTCGTCGCGCAACTGCTCGGCCTCGGCCGCCGCTTCCGGCTTGACCGTCTTGGTGCCGTCCTCGACCATCAGGTAGCTGCCGGAGGGCAGGACGTCCATGTAGCGCTGGATCAGCGCGTGGGCGGCGGCGTCGTCGCGTACGGTGCCGAGGACGCCGAGCAGCATGACCGCGGTCGGGCGGGTGAAGTCGAGGGTGCGGGCCGCGCGGGTGAGGATGTCGTCGGGGTCGCGGACGTCGGCCTCCAGGTAGTCGCAGCTGCCGTCGGGGTGGCTGGTCAGCAGGGCGCGGGCGTGCAGCAGGACGACGGGGTCGTTGTCGACGTAGACGATGCGGCTGGCCGGGTCGACGCGCTGCGCCACCTCGTGGGTGTTGTCCTCGGTGGGCAGGCCGGTGCCGATGTCGAGGAACTGGCGGATGCCCTCCTCCTCCGCCAGGTGACGGACCGCGCGCCGCAGGAACGCCCGGGTGTGCACCGCGATCTCCTGCATGCCGGGATAGTGCTGCTCGAGCATGTCGGCCAGCTCTTTGTCGGCCGGGTAGTAGTGCTTGCCGCCTAACCAGTAGTTCCACGCTCTGGCCTGGCTGGGTCGGCTGGTGTCGATCCGGCTGAGCGGGGAGTCGTCGGTCACGGGCTGCTCCTTGTCGGGGTGGGGTGCCGTCTTGCGGGCATTTGCCTGTTCTACCAAGCGGTCAGGCGCGGAAGGAAGCGACGGCCTCGCAGGAGCGGGTTTTCGCAGGCTCAGGAGTAACCGCCGTGAAACCGCGCCTTCCTACGGTGAAGCGGCCGGTGGCGATCGACTTCTGCCGGGGTGGACATCGAGCGGGCGCTGCGCCCACCTCCGATGCGGGCCTCCGGCACCGGACAGCGGCGCCACAGGAGGCTCTCCATGGGTATGGCAGCACGACGCCGGATGGCGATCGTCACCTTATCGGTCCTCGCGCTCGCGGGTCTGCCGGCCATGACGACACCGTCGTACGCCGACCGCTGGGAGCCGCCGGAGCCGCAGCGCGACCTGATCGTGGCGAGCGAGCCGATCCCCGTAGGGGAGCGGCCATCGGACCTGGCGGACAAGAGCGCGCTCAAGGAGCCGCCCGAGGTGGTCTGGCCCCGGCCGGCGACGATGGACACCGCTCCGGCGCGTACGGGAGCCGCGCTGTCGCAGGTGTCCGGCATGCCGGTGCGGGTGGGGCCGGCGGAGGACGGCACGGCTCCGGCCCGGGTCCGGGTGGAGCTGCTCGATCGCCCCGGCGAGGATCCGCTGGTGCCGCTGCGGGTGACCCGATCGGACGGCGGGCCGACGGGGGCGCCGCTGACGTTGGAGTTCGACTACTCCGCTTTCCGGCACGCCTACGGCGGTGACTGGGCGGCGCGGCTCCGCCTGGCGGAGTTGCCCGCCTGCGGTCTGGCGCAGGGCGCGGCGGACTGCCCTGCGCCCACGCCCTTGGAGACGGCGAACGACGTCACGGCGGGCACTCTGAGGGCCGAGGTCTCCGCCGCGCCCGCGGGCTCGGGCGGCGGCCTGTACGCGGTGCTCGCGGCGCCGTCGGGCAGCACGGGCACCTTCACCGCGAGTTCGCTGTCACCCACCGCCAAATGGCAGGTGAGCACTCAGACCGGTGACTTCGCCTGGTCCTACCCGCTGCGTACGCCGCCGTCGCTGGGCGGCCCCACCCCGCAGCTGGCCCTCAGTTATTCGTCAGGCGGCGTGGACGGGCGTACCGTCTCCACCAACAACCAGCCGGGCTGGGCCGGCGAGGGGTTCGACTTCACACCGGGCGGCTTCGTCGAGCGCCGGTACAAGTCGTGCAACGACGACGGTGTCACGCCGAAGAACGGCGAGCAGTGCTGGGGCGGCGACAACGCGGTCCTGATGCTCGGCGGCAGGTCCACCGAGCTGGTCCGCGACTCCAAGACCGGTACGTGGAAGCCCAAGCTCGACGACGGCTCCCGGGTGCAGAAGCTCACCGGCGCGACGAACGGCGACAACGACGGAGAGCACTGGAAGATCACCACGGCCGAGGGCATGCAGTACTTCTTCGGCGTGAACCGGCTCCCCGGCTGGACCAGCGGCAAGCGGGAGACGAAGTCGGCGTGGACGATGCCGGTGTACGGGGACGACGACAAGGAGCCGTGCCACGCGTCGACCTATGAGGGGTCCTGGTGCCAGCAGGCGTACCGGTGGAACCTCGACCACGTCATCGACACGCACGGCAACACCCTGAGCTACTTCTACGCCCAGGAGATCAACCACTACGGGCGCAACGTCGAGAAGGCCGACGAGACGCCGTACGTGGCGGGCGGCCATCTGGAGCGCATCGAGTACGGGCAGCGCGCCGGCCAGGTGTACACCACTCAGGCGACCGCCCGGGTCAACGCGCACGTGGCGGAACGCTGCCTGCCGACCTCGAGCTTCGACTGCGCCCCCGACAAGCTGACGGCGGGCAACGCCAAGCACTGGCCGGACGTGCCCGCCGACCAGATCTGCCTGGCGGGCGAGGACTGCGAGAACTACTCGCCGACCTTCTTCACGCGCAAGCGGCTGGCCAAGGTGACCACGCAGGTGCTCGACGGCGGCGCGTACAAGGACGTCGACTCCTGGACGCTGACGCACACCTTCCCCAAGCCCGGCGACGGCATGAGCGCCGCGCTGTGGCTGGCGAAGATCCAGCACACCGGGCACGTGGGCGGCACGCAGTCCATGCCGGCCGTCGACTTCGACGGGGTGGAGATGCCCAACCGGGTGGACGGGCGTGAGGGCATAGCGCCGATGATGAAGTGGCGCGTCCTGAGCGTGAACAACGAGAGCGGCGGGCGGCTCACCGTCAACTACTCCAAGCCGGAGTGCGCCCGCGGGGCCACGCCCCAGCCGCACGCCAACACCAAGCGGTGCTTCCCCACGCATTGGGCTCCGGAAGGGGCGAGCGACCCCTATCTCGACTGGTTCCACAAGTACGTCGCCGTGCAGGTGCTGGAGTCCGACCTGACCGGGGGTTCCGTCACGGTGCGCAGCGACTACGCCTACCCGCCGGACGGAGCCGCCTGGGCCTACGACGATCAGGAACTCGTACCGGCGGAGCGGCGCACGTGGTCGCAGTGGCGCGGATACGAGCGGGTCCAGGTGACGCGGGGTGAGGACCCTGACCGGCGGATCGCGACCGAGCACCTGTTCTTCCGCGGCCTGCACGGCGACAAGCAGCCGACCGGCACGCGCACCGCGTACGTCACCGACTCCCAGGGCACGAGGGTGCAGGACCACTGGCGGCTCCAGGGCTTCGAGCGCGAGACACGGTACCTGCTGGGGCCGGGCGGCCAGGAGCAGTCCGGCACGATCAACGACCCGTGGCTGTCCGGCCCGACCGCCGAGGGCGGCGGCGACGAGGCGTACCTGCTGGACACCGCCAAGGTGCGCAGCCGCGCGAAGCTGAGCACCGGTGGCCTGCGGCTGATGGAGACCCGGCGTTCGTACGACTCGACCGGCGCGGTCACGCAGGTCGAGGACCTGGGCGACACCGGCACCGCCGCCGACGACCAGTGCACCCGCTACACCTACGCCCGCAACACCTCGGCATGGATCCTGCACCTGCCGAGCCGCATCGAGACCGTCGCGGTGACCTGCTCGCAGACACCCCGGCGACCCGACGACGTGGTCGGGGACGCCCGCATGTCCTACGACGGAGGGGCGTACGGGGCGGCGCCGGCCAAGGGCGACCAGACCCAGGTGGAGGAGCTGGACCACTACGCCGACGGGCAGCCGGTGTACGTCCCCGTCTCCCGCACCGCCTACGACCAGTACGGCCGGCTGACCGAGAGCGTGGACGCGACGGGCAGGAAGACCGGCACCGCCTACACTCCGGCGACCGGCGGCCCGGTCACGAGCGTGGCCACCACCAACCCGCTGGGGCACGTCACGACGACGTGGCTGAAGCCGGAGTGGGGAGCCATGACGGCCGAGGAGGACCCGAACGGCCGCCGCACCGAGCTTGCCTACGATCCGCTGGGCCGGCTGGCGAAGGTCTGGCTGCCGGGCCGCGCGAGCAGCCAGAGCCCCAGCGGCGAGTTCTCCTACCAGGTGCGGACCGACGGGCCCGTCGTCGTCACCACCAGGACGTTACGCCCGGACGGCGGCCACACCGTCGGCCACGAGCTGTACGACGGCCTGATGCGGTTGCGCCAGACACAGCTGCCCGGCCACGGCGGCGACTGGCTGCTGGGCGACACCGTGTACAACACCCTCGGTCAGGTGGCCAAGAAGAACGATCTCTATGCGAGCACCGGCCCGCCCGCCACGGCGATCCTCGGCGTGGCCGACAGCGCGGTGCCCGCGCAGACCGTCTACGAGTACGACGCGATGGGCCGGCAGAGCGCCGAGGCGCTCATGGTGCTGGGCCAGGAGAAGTGGCGCACCACGACCACCCACTTCCCCGATCGCGTCGACATGGACCCGCCCGCGGGCGCGACGCCGATGACGAGCCTGCTCGACGCCCAGGGCCGTACGGTGGAGCTGCGCCAGTACAAGGGCCAGTCGCCGACCGGCGACTACGACGCCACCCGCTACACCTACGACCGCAACGGCCTGGAAGCGAGCGTCACCGACGCGCAGGGCAGCGTCTGGCGTACCCATTACGACCTGCGTAACCGGGTGACGAAGCTGGAGGACCCGGACCGGGGCACCACCACCTTCGGCTATGACGTGCTCGGCCGGACCACCAGCACGACCGATGCCCGCGGGCGTACGCTCGCCTTCGTCTATGACCGGCTGGACCGGCAAGTCGCCACGCACGAGGGCTCGCCGTCCGGGGCGAAGCTCACCGAGTGGACCTACGACACGCTGCCCGACGGCACCTCGGTGAAGGGCATGCCGGTCTCGTCCGTACGGCACTCGGGCGGCCAGTCCTACGTGACCCGGGTAGACGCCTACGACGAGCGGTACCGTCCGACGTCCATCACGCAGGTGATCCCGTCCTCGGAGGGCGGTTTGGCGGGCAGTTACACCGTGGAGCCGCGCTACAACGACGACGGCACGGTCCGGTCGGTGAAGTACCCGGCCGCGGGCGATCTGCCGGAGGAGACCGTCCGCACCACGTACACGGCGCTCGGCCTGCCGGTGCAGACCCGCTCCAGCCTGGCCACGTACGTCAACGACACGCTGTACAGCAGGCACGGCGAGCAGCTCCAGGTCCGCTGGGGCGCCGAGGGCTCGCAGGTGCTGCACGACTACACCTATGAGGTGGGCACCCGGCGGCTGCTGCGGCACATCGTCGATCGGGAGACCGCCGGCCAGGTCCGGCAGGCGGACGTCAGGTACTCCTACGATCCGGCCGGCAACATCACCGGGATCGCCGACACGCCGCCGGTCGCGAACGCGGCCTCGGACGTCCAGTGCTTCACCTATGACTACCTGCGCCGGCTGACCGGGGCGTGGTCGGCCACGGACGGGTGCGCGGCCCCGCCTGGCCTGGCCGTCGTGGGCGGGCCGGCGCCGTACTGGCACTCCTACACCTACGACCGCAGCGGCAACAGGCTGACCGAGACCCGGCACGCCGCGGGTGGGGGCACCACCAGCACCTACACCTATCCCGAGGCCACACAGCCGCAGCCGCACGGGCTGCGGCAGGTGACCACCACCGGCCCGGACGGCGGCCGGCTGGACAGCTACGCGTACGACGCCTCCGGGAACACCATCCTGCGCAAGCTGGGTTCGGCCGAGCAGCGGCTGGAGTGGGACACCGAGGGCAACCTGGCCAAGATCGTCGAGGCGGGCGGCACCACGTCGTTCCTCTACGACGCCGACGGCAACCGGCTGATCCGGCGCGACCCGGCCGGCACGACGCTCTATCTGGCGGGGATGGAGGTGCGGCTGGCGAAGAACGCCACGTCGCCCACGGCGACCCGGTTCTACGCGCACGGCGACGAGCCGGTCGCGGTGCGGACCGGACGCGCGCTCACCTGGGTGGTGGGGGACCACAACGGCACGGGCCGGCTCGCCATCGACGCCGAGACCTTGGAGGTCACCCGGCGGCACTTCGACCCGTTCGGCAACCCCCGCGGCACCGCGCCGACTTCGTGGCCATCGGAACGCGGCTTCATCGGCGGCACCTCCGACCCGACCGGGCTCACCCACATCGGGGCACGCGAGTACGACGCCTCGATCGGCCGGTTCGTCTCCGTCGACCCGCTGCTGGAGCCGGACGACCCGCAGAACCTGAACGGCTACGCCTACAGCGACAACAGCCCCGTCACCTACACCGACCCGTCCGGCCGTGCCGACCTGTGCGGCCACAATCCGGGGGACTGCCAGGACGGTCCACCCGGCGGTGGCCAGGGCGGCGGCTCGGGCAGTGGCTCCGGCGGGTCCACGCCACCTCCTCCGCCGCCACCCGGCGGTCCCAGCCAGAAGGACCAGGACGAGGCCAAGAAGACGATCAACAAGTCCTGGACCGACGTCGCGATCGAGGCGGGCGGCGAGATCATCAAGGATCTCATCGGCTACACCGATGTCCGCGACTGCCTGCAGGGCAACCTCGGCTCCTGCGCCATGGCCATCGCGGGTCTGGTGCCCGCCGTCAAGATCGGCAAGGCCCTGAAGGCCGCCTACAAGGCGGCGCGCGCCGTCCTGCGCTGGCGGGAGCGGCTGAAGTGGGCGCGCCGGGTCCAAGGGGAGGCGGAGGAGGCCGCGGAGGCACTCGCGAAGTACCAGGACGATCTGGCCAAGTGGAAGAAGGCCCAGGAGGCGTCGAAGGCGACCAAGCGGCCACCGGCGGGCGGCGCGGCGGGTGACGGCAAGAATCGCCTGGTGCCCGGCGGCGACATCGTCAAGCTGCCGCCGACGCGCGGCCGGGGCGGCACCTGCCCCACGCGTAACAGCTTCGTGCCCGGCACGACGGTCCTGATGGCGGACGGGTCCCGCGTCCCCATCGAGCAGGTTCGGCCGGGTGACGAGGTGGTCGCCACGGACCCGCGTACCGGCGAGACGAGCACGCGGACCGTCACCGCCACCATCGTCGGCGACGGCGCCAAGCACCTGGTCGACGTCAGCGTGGACACCGGCGGCGAGACCGGGAGGGTGACCGCGACCGACGGTCATCCCTTCTGGGTGGACTCGCGGGGACAGTGGGTGGACGCGGCCGACCTGCGGGTCGGGGACACGGTCCGCACGCCCGAGGGGCGGTCGCTCGCGATCACCGCCCTGCGGGCGTACACCGAACGGCAGCGCGTGCACAACCTGACGGTCGACGGCGTGCACACGTACTATGTGGCCGCCGCCGACGACCACGTCCTGGTGCACAACTGCTGGCGCGGCGGCCACGAGGGCAAGCACCGGTTCGTCCGGGGCAAGCACCGTGACCCGGACGGCGCGCGCTCGAAGAACCGTGCCTACAAGGGCCGCCACCATGAGCCCCCGATCCCGCTCGCGACCAGGATCTCGGTCAAGGTCACCTACGAGATCCTCTACGGCCAGCCGTCGAAGTACGGGCGTGATCCGAACAGGGAGGCGCAGGGCTTGGCGGATCGGGTGAACAACGCGAAGGATTGGATGGAGATCCTCGTCGACATCTTCAACTCCATCCGCTGGTGAGCTCCCGGTAGGCCGGCGGCCGGTGGCGTGACGCCACCGGCCGCCGTGTCGGCGTGTCGAGACCGTGTGGGCAGGACTCCGCTGTGTATCAACCCTGTATCGAACAGGGCGGTTCCCGGCGATCACCGGCGCCCCGGAGCGACCCGTGCGTTCATGCTGAGGAGGGCTGCGGGCGGGCGCCCGCCCGCAGCCCTCGGTCAGGACGTCCGCCGGCCGGTTCGGAAGAGGAGCCGCGATGGAATTCAGGGTGCTGGGGACGGTGCAGGTGCTCGACGGCGGGCAGGCGGTGCCCGTCGCGTCCCGGCGCCAGGAGCAACTGCTGGCGCTGCTCGTCTGCCGCGCGGGACGCGCGGTCACGACCGAGACCCTGATCGATGAGTTATGGCCGGAACGGGCGGGACCGGCCACCGGCAAGAACCTGCAGGTGCTCGTGCACCGTTTACGCAGGACGCTCGGGGACCCCGGCCGTGTCGTGCTCGACCGCTCCGGCTACCGGCTGCGTGCGCAGGTCCAGGAGGTGGACGCCTGGCACTTCACCGACCTCGCCGAGCACGGGCAGTCCGCGCTGCGGCGGCACGACGCCGCCGGCGCGGCCGACCTGCTCGGGCGGGCGCTCGCGCTGTGGCGCGGGCCGGCGTTCTCCGGGCTCACCGAGGTGGGCGCGCTCGCCGACGCCGCGGCGCTCCTCGAACGGCAGCGCCGGCAGGCGCTCACCGCGCGCATGGACGCGGAGATGGCGCTCGGCCGGCACGCCGAGATCGTGCCCGAGGCGGCGGCGCTGCTCGCCGAGGACCCGCTCGACGAACCCGTGGCCGCCCGTCTCATGACGGCGCTGCACCACTCGGGGCAGCGCAAGGAGGCGCTGGAGGTGTACCGGCGCACCAGGGCGGTGCTGGTCCGCGAGCTCGGTGTCGAGCCGGGCCCACAACTCCGCGGCCTCGAACAGGCCATCCTGCGCGGCGACGCCGAGATCGGCCCGCCACGCCGCCCGGCCGAGGCGCCGGGCCTGCTCCCGCCCGCGGTGCCTGACCTGACCGGGCGGGAGGCGGAGCTGGACCGGCTGAGCGAGATCCTGGCCGGGCGGCGCGCCGGGCCGCCCGTGCCCTGCGTCATCTCCGGCATGCCGGGTGTCGGCAAGAGCGCGCTGGCCGTCAGGGCCGCCCACGACCACCTGGCGTCCTTCCCCGACGGCCAGCTCTACATCAACCTGCGCGGGGCGGGCGCGCGGCCGGTGCCGCCGCACGACGCGCTCGCCAGGTTCCTGCGCGCCCTGGGCGTGAGCGGCGCCTCGATCCCGGAGAGCACGGACGAGCGGGCCGAGGTCTACCGGGCGCGGCTGTCGGGAAAGCGCGTGCTGGTGGTCCTCGACGACGCCGCCGACGAAGGGCAGGTGGAGCCGCTGATCCCGGCCGGCGCCGGGTGCGCCGTGCTGATCACGAGCAGGGCGGCACTGACCGCGCTGCCGGGGGCGTACCGGCTCGCCCTGGGGGTGCTGGGCGAGGACGAGGCCGTCCGGCTGCTCAGCACGATCACCGGCCGCCCCTTCGCGGACGCCGACGCGGACGGCGCCGACCGGCTCGCTGCGCTGTGCGGGCGGCTGCCGCTGGCCCTGCGCATCGCCGGCGCCCGGCTGGCGGCCCGCCCCCACTGGTCGATCGGCCGGCTCGTGGAACGGCTCGCCATCGAGCATCACCGACTGGACGAGCTCACCCACGGGCCGCTGTCGGTGCGGGCGAGCCTGGCGCTCGGCTACTCCGGCCTGGACGAGCCGGGCCGGACGCTCCTTCGCCGGCTGGCGCTGCTGGACACGCCGGTCTTCGCGTGCTGGAGCGCGGCGGCCCTGCTCGGCGTCGACGTCAGGGCCGCCGGGGGGATCCTGGAACGCCTGCTCGACGCCCAGCTCGTGGAGTACGCGGGCGTCGACGGCATCGGCGAGCCCCGCTACCGCCTGCACGACCTCGTCCGCCTGCACGCCAAAGAACGGCTGGCGGCCGACGAGCCGGAAGGCGAGGGCGACGCGGCGACGATCCGGCTGCTCGGCTCCTACCTGGCACTGGCGGAGCAGGCGCACCGGAGGCAGTACGGCGGCGACTACACCGTGCTGCACGGCGACGCGCCGCGCTGGGATCTGGACGCGGCGACCCTCGACCGGCTGCTGGCCGACCCCGCGGGCTGGCTGCGCAGCGAACGGCTCGGGCTGCTCGCGGCCGTCGACCAGGCCGCCCGGCTGGACCTCAGCGAGACCTGCTGGGACCTGGCGCTGACCGCGGTCACCCTCTTCGAGGCGCAGTGCCACTTCGAGGATTGGGAACGCACCTCGGAGACCGCGCTGGCGGTGGCCATGCACGCGGGCGACGTGCGGGGCGAGGCCGCGATGCGTCATTCGCTGGGTTCCCTCGATCTCTTCCGCCAGCGTTACGCCGCCGCCAAGCCGCATCTGGACGCCGCCGTCGACCTCTTCGCGGCGGTGGGCGACCGGCACGGACAGGCGCTGGCCCTGCGCAACGCGGCGCTGATCGACCGGATGAGCGGAGCTCCCGATACGGCGCTGGGCCGCTACCGGCGGGCGCTGGCGATGCTGCGCGAGGTGGGTGACCGGCACGCCGAGGCGCACGTGCTCGGCAGCATCGCGCAGATCCACATCGATCAGGGGCGGACCGCCACGGCGGCGCCACTGCTCGCCCAGGCGCTGGCGATGTACCGGGAACTGCGCGACCAGCGCGGAGCGGCGCAGATCCTCAACCGCACGGGGGCGATGCACCTCGGCGAAGGGCACGCCGCGGCGGCCGAGGCCGCCTACCGGGAGGTCACCGCGACGGCCCGCGCCAACGGCGACCTCATCGGCGAGGCCCACGGTCTGCTCGGCAGCGGCGAGGCCAAGCTGATGGCCGGCGACCTGCCGGCGGCGGGTGACCTGCTGGACGCGGCGCTCGCGCTGGCCACCGAGGTCGGCGAGCCGTACGTGACGGCCCGCGCCCGCCTGGCGGCAGGGCTGCTCGCCACCGAGCGGGCCGAGCACGAGCGCGCCCTCGGCCTGCTCGCGGCGGCGCGGGCCGAGTTCGCCGCCTTGGACATGCCGGTGTGGCGGGACCGGGCAGGAAAGGCGCTCCAGGCGCTCGGCGAGCGGCAGGCGGATCCGCACTGAGCACGGTTTCGTGGCCGCCCGGGCTCCTATGCGCGGCCCCAGCCGTCGAGCGGCCTGGTCCAGTGGCTGTCGGTGCAGCCAGGGCCCCCGTCGTCGTCGCCCGTGCCACCGTCGCCCGTGCCACCGTCGCCCGTGCCACCGTCGCCCGTGCCACCGTCGCCCTCCTCCCCGGCGTCGCCCCCGCCTCCCGGCTCGTCGGGGCACTCGTTGCCGGGTGGCGGTGGCGGAATGGCGGCCGCGCTCGTGGCTCCGCCGATCACCAGGGCCAGTGCGAGTAAGAGGGCTTTGAGTGCGTTCATGTTCTTCTCCGGTTCGGCTCGAACGGTTTCATTGCTCCGCGAGGTCGGCGATCTCGTCCTCGGTCAGGACCCCCGAGTAGGCGCGTACGTCGTCGAGATCCATCCTGATCGAGTCCACTCCGCCCTGCCCGCCCATGATCAGCTGCTGCCCGACGTACGGGGCGCTCCGGTTGGTCGCCGTGTTCTGCAGGACTCCGTCCACATAGAGCCGCAGCTCGCAGGTCCCATAGTCGTACGTCGCCGCCAGGTGGGTCCAGGCGCCGGCCTCCGCCGGGGCGTCCGACCGCACGGTCACCGCGGACGCGCCTCCGTCGGAGGTCCGCATCGTCACGGCCCAGCGGTCGGACCCTTGGTCGTAGACGAGCTTGAAGGCGCCGTGGTCCAGCACCCGGTGGGAGGAATGCTTGGTGCCGACGATGCGGGCCCAGGCGGCGACCGTGTAGCTGCGGTCCGTGCGCAGGATGGGCCCGGCCGTCTGGACGAAGCCGCTCGGCACGGCCGCGACGCCGGCCGTACCGGCGGGAGCGGAGACGTTGGGCAGGCCGGTGCCCACCGCGCCGCCCAGCCAGCCCTCGTAGCGCATCACCGCGCCGTTGAACTCGGCGTGGCGGCCACGCCCTGAGGAGTCGAGCGCGGTGGTGCCGCTCGGCTCGTCGAACCTCCAGTGTCCCTCCGCCACGACCGGCCGGCTCGCGAGCGTCGCGGCCTCGGCGGGATAGACCACCCGGTCGTAGACGCGCACGTCGTCCACCTCGCCCCACCACGGGACGTCGGGGTTCTTGCCCCTGCCGATGTTGAGCACGCCCGTCGCGTTCCAGGGGGCGGAGTGCGTGCTGGTGATCGCCTGCGGGCGGCCGTCCACGTACAGGCCGATCGTGCCGGTGGCCGCGTCGAAGGTGCCCACGAGGCGGGTCCAGTTGTTCATCGCCGGGGGCCCGTCGGAACGGGCCATGTGGTACGTGACCGGCTCGGCGGTGTCGGCGGAGGCCATGACCATCGCCCACCGGTCGAACGTCGCGTTGTACATCAGGTGGAAGCCGTCGCGGTGAGCGCCGTCCACGCTCAGCACGATCCGGTTGTTCGTCTTGTCCGTGAGCCGCACCCACGCCGCGACGCTGAAGTTGCGGTCGGTCCGGATCAGCCCCGTGCCCTGAGAGTGGAAGCGGCCTCCCTTGGCCATCCGCACCCCGCCCTTGTCCCAGCCCCTG
Organism: Nonomuraea sp. NPDC049504; assembly: GCF_040676845.1. NCBI lineage: Bacteria > Bacillati > Actinomycetota > Actinomycetes > Streptosporangiales > Streptosporangiaceae > Nonomuraea > Nonomuraea sp. NPDC049504. Next base: position 24,737 of record NZ_JBFAPT010000032.1, on the reverse strand, counting down.
GTCCAGACCGGCCCGTCGGCGGGCACCGGGGCCGCGACCCGAGTGGCGTGGTGGCCGTTGCCGGAGGAGTCGGCGGCGGCGTCGCCGGTGGTCTCGTCCAGCCTCCAGTGGATCATCGGGGCTTTCGCCGAGCGCACGCTGAACTCGTAGCGCCGGTACGGGCCGAGGTGGCCGGCCTTGTCGCGGCTCCACACGTAGAGGGTGTTGAGCAGGTTCCGCGACGGTGTCGCCTTGATCACCGCGGTGCCGCCGGCGGACACCGGCACGACGGTCGCGGTGCCCGGCTCGTCGTCGTTCAGCGCGTACAGGAAGGCGCCCACGTCGGTGTCGGCCGGGTCCGCGCGGAAGATGAAGGTGCCCATGACGCCGACACCTCCGGCGGGAACGGGGTCGCCGCCCTCAGGCGTCTCCGGGTAGTCGGCGGAGGTGACGGAGGGCGACTTCGACGGTCTGCTCGTGTCCACGATCAGGTCACACCAGGGCGACCAGTCGCTCGTGCCACTGGTGGCGGTGCCGTCCTGGCCGCGTACCCGCCAGGAGACCCTGGCGCCGTCCGCGAACGCGCCGGCGGGGATCGGGGCGGTCACGGGCGTGCCGCTGGCGACGTAGGCGGTGTAGCGCTCGCCGACCTTGGCGCCGCCGGTGTGCCACTCGAAGTGCGCCCGGACCGTCTGACCCTTGGAGCCGTCGGCGTCGTTGACGCGTGCCCGCAGCGTGGGCGCCGGCGTGGTGACGTACGGCGCCGCCGTGCCCGTGGCGCACGGCACCCCCTGCGCCGAGCCCACCATGGCGGAGCGCTGGTCGGGCACGTTCGGCTTGGTGTTGTAGGTGATCTCCAGCACCGGGTTGTTGCGGAACTTCTTCCAGCCGAACGTGTCGCTCTCGCTGGAGGCGCGCAGGCCCAGGGTGAGGTCCGCCCACTTGCCGGCGGCCGCCGTGGTCACGATCGAGGTGGCGTTGAAGTCGACCCCGCCGTCGTTGCAGCTGGAGTTGTAGCCCTTGGCGACGGTGACGGTGGCGACCCGTGTCCTCCAGCTCGGCTGGGCGTTCCACGTGGTGCCCGTCCCTATGGTGCCGGTGTGCCACAACTCCACCGGCCGCGCCGAGCAGGACCAGGAGTACACCTCGTACGTACGGAACGTCGCCCTGATGATGTGCTTGCCGTTGACCGGGGCGGTGTTCATCCGGAAGAAGGACCGGTAGGTGTCCTGGGTGGGTCCTGAGGGCACGTTCGGGTCGTTGTAGTAGCCGACCCTGGCCACGTCTTTGCTGCCGTAGTACCGGGTGCTGCTGAAGTGCCGGGAGACGAAGGCGAAGGCGGCCCGGCCGGCGCCGTGCATCGGCGGGTCGATGTACACGGGATAGGTCAGGCCGGGGGCGCTCAGGAAGTCGCGGTCGGGGGTGAGCACGAGAGTGCTCCCCTCCATGCGCGCGGCGACCGCGGCCGTCGCGTCGCCGGTGCGCGGCCCGACGAGGCGGTCGCCGATCTCGGTCGCCGAGCCTGACGAGTCCCACATCTGCGGCGCGTTCCCGTGCATGGCGACCTGGCCCGTGTCGTCGAGCACGGTGAGGTTTCCCGTCTTGTCGATGTGCAGCGAGCCGCCGGTCACCTGGGTGCCGAGGCGGATGTCGGCCAGGTCCTCCTGGACCGGGCGGCGCAGCACGAGAACCTGGGAGAAGCCGTCGGGTCCCGCCGTGAGCGTCAGGTCGACGCCGGGCAGCACCTCGGGGTAGGTCGCGACCGCGCCGCTCAGCGTGGGCACGGGCAGTGGCGCCGGCCACGTGTACGCGATCGACACACCGCCCTTGGCCGCCCGCACCAGCGGCCCGGAGCCGCCTCCCGAGAAGGCCAGGTCGATGTCGGCGACGGCGGGCGCCACCGTGCCGTCGGGCCGCCGCTTCAGGGCCGGGTCGATGTCCACCCATGCGGAGCCCTTCAGCGCGGACGTCGGCAGCGCCGAGACGACCATGCGCTGGTTGCCGTCCGGCTCGGCGAAGATCCGCGTCGTGGACGTCCGGCTGGACATGATCTCCACCGGCTGCCCGAGCTCCTTGGCCCTGCTCATGGCGGAGGACTCGTCGTCGGGTGGCGGCAGGCGTAAGGCGGCCGCCGCGTCTCCCCCGCTGATACTCTCCGCCGCCGGCAGGCCCACGACGAGCCCGACGATCAGCGCAACGACCATGACCATCACTCGAAGCATCCTGTCCACCCCTGACCCGCCCGTCCGTCCCGGCCGTGCCAACGTAGGAAGGGCCGGTTACACGCCGGTTTCACGGCCGGGCCCCCTCCGGCCGGGAGCGTAGGATCGCGGCTGTGATCGTCGATGCCGATGAGGTCGTGGGGCTCGCGCAGCGGTTGGTGCGGGTTGAGTCGTGTAATCCGCCCGGTGACGAGGCTCGGGTCGCGCGCGTGCTGGTCGAGGTCGCCGGGGCGGCGGGGCTGGAGGTGCGGGCGGACGAGGTGGCGCCCGACCGGACCAACGTGACCGTCCGGTTGGCGGGGGCCGGGGAGGATGCGCGGGCTTTCGTCTACTGCGGGCACCTCGACACCGTGACGGTCGGGTCGGCTGCCTGGACGCGGGATCCGTTCGGTGCGGAGATCGCGGACGGGATGTTGTGGGGGCGCGGGGCCGTGGACATGAAGGGCGGGCTGGCGGCGATGCTCTCCGCGATGGTCGCCATCAAGCGGTCCGGTCGCCGGCTGCCGGGTGATGTGGTGCTGCATGCGCTGGTCGGTGAGGAGGTCGACTGCGCGGGGGCGCGGCGGCTGCTGGCGTCCGGGGGCATGACCGGGGCGGGGTGGATGGTGGTCGGTGAGCCGACCGGGATGCGGGTGGTGGTCGCGCACAAGGGGTGTGTGCGGTTGCGGGTGGTCGTTCGCGGGACGGGAGCGCATGCGTCGCGTCCCGACCTCGGGGTGAACGCGATTCTCAACATGGCGCGGGTGTTGCCTGAGCTGGCGGCGGTCGATGTGTCGGGGCCGTCGCATCCGTTGCTCAGCGGGGCCACGTCCACGCCGACCGTGATCAGCGGGGGTAGCGCGCTGAACGTGGTGCCCGACGCCTGCGCGGTGGACTTCGACATCCGTACGGTGCCGGGGCAACACGCCGGCGAGCCGGCGGCGCGCTTCCAGGCCGTGCTGGATGAGGCGGCGCGGCGCGACCCGGCGTTCCGTGCCACGGTCGAGGTGACCTATGACCGTTCCCCGGTCTCCACGCCTGTCGATGATCCGCTGGCCGGAGCGGTGCAGGGGGCGGCGGAGGAGGTGCTGGGGCGCCGGCCCGAGGTGGGTGGCGCCGCCTACTTCACCGACGCGTCGGTGTTGCAGCCGCCGACCGGCGTCCCGACGGTGATCTTCGGGCCCGGCGACGTCTCCCTGATGCACCAGACGGACGAGCGGATCGGCGTCGGCGAGCTCGCCGACGCCGCCCGCGTCTACGCCGCCCTGCCGTTCACGGTGTGGTGACCGTCGCTTCGGCCTGCCAGCAGTGCGTCCAGCGGCCCTCGCCCAGCTCGGTACGTCCCGGCACCTCGGTCGAGCAGACCGGCAGCGCCACCGGGCAGCGGGGGTGGAACCGGCAGCCGCTCGGCGGGGCGATGAGGCTGGGCGGCTCGCCGTGCCGCTTGCCCGCGGGGGCCGCCATCCGGTCGGGGTCGGGGGCCGAGTCCAGCAGCAGCTGCGTGTACGGATGCCGCGGCGACTGCGTCAGCTCCTCGCTGGGCCCGCTCTCGATGAGCCGCCCCGCGTACATGACCGTGATGTCCTCGGCGAAGTAGCGGGCGCTGGCGATGTCGTGCGTGATGTAGAGCAGCGCGAGATCGTTGTCCCTGGCCAGCCCCTCCAGCAGCCGCAGGACGCCGAGCCTGATGGAGACGTCCAGCATGGACACGGGCTCGTCGGCGATGAGCGCGACGGGACGGACGGCGAGCGCCCGCGCGATCGCCACCCGCTGCCGCTGCCCGCCGGACAGCTCGTGCGGCATCTTGTCCATGAACTGCTCGACCGGCGTGAGGCTGACGCGTTCGAGCAGCTCGGCGACCTGCTCGCGCTCCTCGGCGTCGGTGCGGGCATGGCCGTGCAGTCGCAGCGGCCTGGCCAGGTGGTAGCGGACGCGGTGGAAGGGGTTCAGGGAGGCGAAGGGGTCCTGGAAGATGAGCTGGACCTGGCGCCGGTACTCCTTGAAGGCGGCGCCGCGGTGGGCGCGTACCGGCTCGCCGCGCAGCAGCACCTCGCCCGACGTGGCCGGATAGACCTGAGCGAGCAGCCGCGCGACCGTGCTCTTGCCGCAGCCGCTCTCCCCGACCAGCGCCGTCACCGAGCCGGCGCGCAGCGCGATCGAGACGTCCTCGACGGCCCGCACCGGCGGGCGCTTGCCGAAGCGGCCGCGCGGGCCGCGGGCGGCGGTGAAGTGCTTGGTGAGGTTACGTCCCTCCAGGACGATCATGTCCGTGTTCATGACAGGCCCCTCCCGTCGTTGAGCAGGCACGCGACCTCGCCGTCCGTCCCGGCACGAAGCACGGGAAGAGTCTGCGAGCACTCCTCGAACGCCTTGCCGCACCGGGGGTGGAAAGCGCAGCCGGGCGGCGGGCTGCGCAGGTCGGGCGGGGTGCCGGGGATGCCGAGCAGCTCCTCGCGCGGCCCGCGCAGGCGGGGGAAGGAGCGCAGCAGGCCCAGCGTGTACGGATGACGCGGCGACCGGTGCAGCGCCTTGGCCGTCCCGGTCTCCACGACCCGGCCCGCGTACATGATGGCGATCCTGTCGGAGATCTCCATGAGCAGCGACAGGTCGTGGGTGATGAAGACGACCGCGAAGCCGTACTCCTCGCGCAATGCCTTGATCTCGGCGAGGATGTCGCGCTGCACGACCACGTCGAGCGCGGTCGTCGGCTCGTCCATGATGATGATCTCGGGGTTGAGCGCGAGCGCGATGGCGATGGCGGCGCGCTGGCGCATGCCGCCGGACAGCTCGTGCGGGTAGGAGCGGCGGCGGTCGGCGCTGATGCCGACGCGCTGCAACAGCTCCACGGCCCGCTCGGTGCGGTCGGAGCGGGACATGCGGGGCGCGTGGATGCGCAGCACGTCGTCGATCTGGGCGCCCACGGTGCTGACCGGGTTGAGGGAGTTCATGGCGCTCTGGAAGACGACGGCCAGCTCCTTCCAGCGGAAGGCGCGCAGCTCGTTCCTGCCGAGGGCGAGCACGTCCACGGCGGTGCCGTCCTTGCGGCGGTAGACGACCGACCCCGAGGTGACGGTGGCGGGCGGGCGCAGCAGCCGCGCCACCGCGTTGGCCAGCGTGGACTTGCCGCTGCCGCTCTCGCCCGCCAGGCCGAGGATCTCGCCGCGGCGCAGGTCGAGCGAGACGCCCGACACCGCGTGCACGGCTCCGGTGCCGGACAGGTAGTCCACGCCGAGGTCGCGGACTTCCAGGACGTTCATGCGCGTGCCTTCCTGGGGACCTTGATCGTGCGCAGCCGCGGGTTGGCGATCTCGTCGATGCCGAAGTTCACCAGGGCGAGGCCCGTGCCGATGAGCGCGATGCACAGGCCGGGCGGGATGAACCACCACCAGGCCCCGATGAGCAGCGCCTGCCCGTTCTGCGCGAAGTACAGCATGCTGCCCCAGCTCACGGTGGACAGGTCGGCCAGGCCCAGGAACGACAGCCCGGCCTCGGCCAGGATCGCGGCGACCACGGTGGCCAGGAAGCTGGTGGCGATGACGGGCAGCAGGACCGGCAGGATCTCGAAGAAGACGATCCGCAGCGGTCCTTCGCCGCTCGCCCTGGCGGCCTGGACGAAGTCGCGGCGGCGTACCGACAGGGTCTGGGCGCGCAGGACGCGCGCGCCCCACGCCCAGCCGGTCACCGCGATCACCACGGCGACCGAGGCGACGCCGCGCTGCGGCAGGTAGCCGGCCAGCACGATGATGAGCGGGAGCGCGGGCAGCACGAGGAAGATGTTGGTGAGCACCGACAGCGCCTCGTCCACGGCGCCGCCGACGTACCCGCCGACCAGGCCGACCGCGACGGCGAGCACGGTCGCGATGAGCGCCGACAGCACGCCGACGCCGAGCGAGACGCGGGCGCCGTAGACGAGCTGGACGAGGATGTCCTGCCCGGTCTGGGTGGTGCCGAGCCAGTGCTCGGCCGACGGGCCCTGCAGCCCGGCGTCGCTGGTGGCGGCGGGATCGGCGCCGATGAGCAGCGGCCCGAGGACGGCCACCAGCGCGAAGAAGACGAGGATCCCGGCCCCGATCTTGATCTTCATTCCGACTCCTGCCTGGTCCGGGGGTCGAGCACCACGTACGCGAGGTCGGCCAGGAAGTTCGCGACGAGCACGGCCAGCGAGATGACCAGGAAGATGCCCTGCATGAGCGGGAAGTCCTCGTTCTCCACGCCCTTGAGCAGCATCGAGCCGATGCCGGGATAGGAGAAGACGATCTCGGTCAGCACCGAGCCGCCCACCACGAAGCCGAGTGACAACGCGAAGCTGGTGATGTTGGGCAGGATCGCGTTGCGGGCGGCGTAGGCCCACATGACCCGGCGCGAGGTCAGGCCCTTGGCCTCGGCCATCACCACGTAGTCCTCGCCGAGCGTGGTCACCATGACGTTGCGCATGCCGAGGATGCGGTCGGCCATGGAGGCGATCACGATGGTGATCGCGGGCAGCGCGGCGTGGTAGAGCACGCTCTGGATGAACTCGCCGTCCCAGCCGGGCGTCACCTCCAGCCCGTACGCGCGGCTGACCGGGAACCACTGCAGCGTCACGCCGAAGACGAACACCAGCGCCAGCGCGACCCAGAAGTACGGCACCGCGTGCATGAACGTGGCGGCCGGCAGCACGCCGTCGAGCCAGGTGCCACGCTTCCACGCCATGATCACGCCGAGCGCGGTGCCGATGAGGTAGCTGATCAGCGTGGCGACGCCGACGAGGCCGATGGTCCACGGCAGGCTGTCGGCGATGACCGTGGAGACCTCGGTGGGGAAGAACGTGATCGACCGGCCCAGCTCGCCGTGGGCGAGGTTGACCAGGTAGTCCACGTACTGCTGCCACAGGCCGGCGTCGCTGATGCCGAACGCCTTGCGCATCGCGTCGATGGCGGCCGGCTCCACGTTCCCCTTCATGCGGGCGACCAGCAGCTCGACCGGATCCCCCGGCATGAGCCGGGGGATCAGGAAGTTGAGCGTGATGGCGGCCCAGGCCGTCAGGAGGTAGAAGCCGAGCCGCCTGGCCAGGAACCTCACGTGCCGGCCGGCTTCAGTCTCAGCAGCACCACGGCCGCGTCGGGCGAGGTGTAGGGCGACGGCATCGCGTACGGGTCCTGCTCGGACGGCCAGCCGACGTACTTGTCGGTGCGGTACTGCGCCCAGGACGGGCTGTAGAACAGCGGCAGCGCGGGCAGCTTCTCCACCATGATCTTGCCCAGGCCCTGGGTGGCGGCCTGCTGCTCGGCGAGGTCCTCGGTGGCGGCGTACTCGGCGATCAGCTTGTCGGTCGTCTCGTCCTTCCAGCGCTGGTAGTTGCCGGTGGCCGGCTCGCCGACGGGCGTGGCCAGTTTGCCGTAGAGCAGCGTGCGGAGCTGGAAGTACGGGGTGGGCCCGGCCTGGGTGCCCCTGATCGACAGGTCGTAGTCGCCCTTGCCGACCTTGGAGACCCAGTCCTGGAAAGCCACTCCCCTGGTCTCGACGGTGATGCCGATCTTGGCGAGGTCCTCGCGGATGAGCTGTGCGGCGTTCACCCAGTCGGTGTACGGCGACGGCACCAGCAGCTGGAACTTCAGCTGCGCCGGGTCGATGCCCTTGAGCAGCTCCTTGGCCTTGGCGATGTCCACCTTGAAGGCGGCGTCGCGGTACTCCTCCGGCACGTACGCCTCGCCGCCCGGCATCGTCACGCCGGTCGGGTGGGCGACCGTGGTGTAGCCCCGCTCGGCCACCTTGACGATCTTGTCCCGGTCGATGGCGAGGCTGATGGCCTGGCGCACCTCGGGCTTGCCCAGCACCGGGTGGGTGAGGTTGGGCAGCAGGTTGACCAGGCCCTCAGGCGGGAAGAAGTACTTGTTCTGCTCCGGCTTGCCCTGCACGTAGATCTTGTCGATGTCGGGCACGAACGCGCCCGCCCAGTCGACCTCGCCCTGCTGCAGCGCGGTCTGCAGGGCGTTGGCGGTGTACGCGGGGAAGCGCAGCACCGGCACCTCGGGCTTGCCGGGCTGCCAGTAGGACGGGTTCTTGACCAGCTCGTACAGCTGGGAGGAGAACTTCGACAGCGTGTAGGGCCCGGTGCCGACCGGCTTGGGGTTGGTGAAGGTGGCCGGGTCGTTCTCCTTCTCCCAGATGTGCTTGGGCACGATGGGCGAGGCGCCGGCGATGTCGTACAGCTTGGCGTAGGAGGTGGCGCCGAAGTCGATGCGCACCTTGTCGGGCGCGAGCACCTCGGTGCCGGCGATGTCGAGCGCGCTCCTGTTGAGCGAGGCGTGCTTCTTCAGCATGTCGAAGGTGAACGCCACGTCGTCGGCGGTGAACGGCTGCCCGTCGGACCACTTCACGCCCTGCCGCAGCGTGAAGGTGACCGCCTTGCCCTTCTTCGACCACTCGTGCTCCAGCGCCAGCCAGGGCGTGACCTCGCCCGGCTTGAGCTTGTTGAAGTACATGAGGGTCTCGTGGATCATCCCGCTGGTCCCGAAGTTCACGCCTTCGAGGTGGTACGGGTTGAAGTCCTCCTGGAACGTGCCCGCGTCCACGGCGTGGATCACCAGCGGCGGCGCGTCCCCGCTCTTGGCCGTGCCGCCACCGCCGCCCCCGCCGCCGGAGCAGCCCGCCAGGGCCAGCGCCAGCGCGGCCGCCATCGCCACTGCCCTGCTCACTGGCCTCATCACCGGTCGTCTCATGCCTACGCCCCCTTGCCGAAGTACTTCGTGCGCAGTTGACGCGAGCCCTTCGGCGCCGCGAACGCCTGGGCCCGCTTGAACCCGGCCGGCGCGCCGCGCACGATGGTCAGCGCGCGGTAGTAGTCGACGTACGGGAAGCCGTAGGTCTCGCCCCTGGCGTAGGCGTAGCCGGTGATGGCCTGCGACCAGATCTCGTACGCCTCCTCGCTCAGGTCGACGAACGTGTCGGGCGCGAAGCCTTCGGCGTCCTCCCAGTTGTCGGCGTAGTAGAGCTCGTTCGCCCAGTAGGCCTCGCGCTCGCGCTCCAGCGTCTTCAGGCCGCCGTAGAAGCGGGCGTCCTCGACGATGCGGTGGGTGCGGGCGTGGTCCTTGTGGATCGACGCGCTCCAGTGCGTGAGGATGACGTCGGGCTTCAGCTCCCTGATCATGTCGCCGACGCGCATCTTGGTGTCGTCGTCCTCGGGCAGCAGGCCGTCCTCGTAGTCGAGGAAGCGCACGCCGGCGCCGATCTTCTCGGCGAACGTCTCGGCCTCCTCGCGCTTCTGCTTGGCGTAGTCGGGCACCGTCATGCGGGGGTGGCCGCGCTCGCCGAGCGTCAGGTGCAGCAGCGTCGCGCGGTCGCCGCGCAGCACGTGCTGGGCGAGCACCGCGCCCGCGGTCAGGTCCATGTCGCCCGCGTGGGCCCCGATGGCGAGTACGTGTGTCATGCGGATCGCCTCATCACGTGGAACTTTCTGGTGATCTCGTAGCCGGCCTTGGTGTAGAGGTGGCCTGCCGGGCTGGTCGCGCCGGTCCACAGGAACCAGGACGAGTGCAGCCCTTCCGCGCGCATCCTGGTCATGGTCAGGTGGAGGAGGATCTTGCCGAGACCGGTGCCGCGCAGGCCGGGGTCGACGCCGAAGGGGCCGAACCGCTCGGGGATGCCGCGGTAGGCGGCGTACAGGGCGAAGCCCACGATGTGATCTTTTCTCGCGATCACGATGCGCGCGGGGTCGCGGTGCTGCCTGATCGCCTCGCCCCAGTCGGGGTTGAAGGCGTCGGCGGCGAACCTGATCAGCTCAGGCAGCTCGCCGGTCTCGGGGCTGCGGAAGACGTAGCCCTCGCGCTCGCGCTGCCGGCGCAGGTCGTGCACGTCGGGCGGGGTCTGGTAGCCGACGAGCGTGCGGTCCATGGCGACCGGCGAGTAGAGCGTCTGGAAGCCCAGCTCGCCGAGCAGCCGGAACCCGGCGGGGTACAGCTCGGCGTCCGCGCCCGGCAGCACGTAGTTGGGGGTGTAGGAGGAGAACTCCACCTTGGTACGGCCGAGGCCCTCCAGGAACGTCACCGCCTCCTGCAGCAGCCGCCGGCCGAGGCCGCCGCCGCGGTGCTCGGGGACGACGAAGAAGAACGGGATCCACCCGATGTCCGGCTCCAGGTCGGTGCCGGGCGCTAACGGGATCAGGCGGCGGACGGCGTACGCGCAGCCCACCACGTCGTCCCCGGTCACGGCCACGCGCAGGCCCTCGGGGTCGAAGTTGGGGTCGAGCAGCACGCAGTCCCTGAACCAGCCGGCCGTGGTGGGGTCGGCCGGCATGCTGCGGTTCCAGGCTTCGACCAGGGGGGTCTCGTCGCCTGGCTGGAAGGGGCGGAGGGTGACCATGGAGGGAGCGGTCCTTTCACCTTTCGGCACTCCCGCCACAGCTTCCCCAGTGTCAACGGCCCAGGTCAAGAAGATTTGGGAAGAAATTTTCTAACAAGTCGTTCATGTGGAAGATTGTTTTCAAGTGCGGTATCTATGGATGTCTGCCACGGGATGCCCGCATACCGGACGCACGTTGAGCGACGAGTCGATCTTGGGTACGGTGCTCGCGACGGCTGCTCGAGGCTTTGCCGACCACTGGCAATGCTTGCGGCCCTGCTGGCTAGGTGTCCCCTCGGAGCGTGAGAGGGGACATCCATGTCGGACATACCGTTCAGGTCATTTTTCGGAGAAGACCCGTTCAGAGGGTTCGAGGAACTCACGGGGCGGGTGTTCGGCGCCATGGAGGGCTGGCCGCCGTCCCGGCCGGGCGTCCAGCGCGTGGACGTCGGCCGGCTGCTCAGCGCCTCGGCCAGGGAGGCGCTGCGATCGGCCGTCGAGCGGGCCGGGCAGCGGGGCGCGCCCGACCTCGACGTCCTCGACCTCCTCGGCGCCCTGATCGACACCGACGCGACCCGCTCGCTGCTGACCACCGCGGGAGTGGACGTCGAACGGCTGCGCGACCGGATCGGCGACCTCGCGACACCGGGCGAGGCCACCGAGCCGCCCACCACGCTCTCGCCGGCCGCCAAACGCGCCATCCTGGACGCGCAGCGCGTCTCGCGCGCGCTCGGCTCCTCCTACATCGGGCCGGAGCACCTGCTGCTCGCGCTGGCCGCCAACCCCGACTCCACGGCCGCGCGCGTCCTGAGCGAGCAGGGCGTCTCGGCCAACGAACTGCAGCAGGCCGTGCTGGCCGGCGCGGTGTCCCGTCCCGCCGACGAACCCCGCCACGGCAACGGCGGCACGCCCTCGCTCGACGAGTACGGCCGCGACCTCACCGAGGAGGCCCGCCAGGGCCGCGTGGACCCGGTCGTGGGCCGCGAGGACGAGATCGAGCAGTCCATCGAGGTGCTCTCGCGCCGCACCAAGAACAATCCGTGCCTGATCGGCGAGCCCGGCGTGGGCAAGACCGCGATCGTCGAGGGCATCGCTCAGCGCATCGTGAACGGCAGCGTCCCCGGCCCGCTGAAGGACCGGCGGGTCATCGCGCTCGACCTGACCGGCCTGGTCGCCGGGTCGAAGTACCGGGGCGAGTTCGAGGAGCGCATCAAGAAGGTCATCGACGAGGTGCGCGCGCACGCCGACGAGGTCATCGTGTTCATCGACGAGGTGCACACGCTCGTCGGAGCCGGCTCGGCCGAGGGCGGCATGGACGCCGCCAACATACTCAAGCCCGCCCTGGCGCGCGGCGAGCTGCACGTCATCGCCGCCACCACGATCGACGAGTACCGCAAGAACATCGAGAAGGACGCCGCGCTCGAGCGCCGTTTCCAGCCGATCCTGGTCGCCGAGCCGACCGTGGAGCAGACGGTCGAGATCCTCGCCGGGCTGCGCGACACGTACGAGGCCCACCACCAGGTCCGCATCACCGACGACGCCCTCGACGCCGCCGCCACCCTCTCGGCCCGCTACATCACCGACCGCTTCCTGCCCGACAAGGCCATCGACCTGATGGACCAGGCCGCCGCCCGCGTCCGGCTGCGCGCGAGCACGCCCGGCAGCGACGTGCGCGAGCTGGAGGAACGCCTGGAGTCGATGCGCCGCGACAAGGACCAGGCGGTCTCCGCCGACGACTTCGACCGGGCCAAGGAGGTGACCGCCCAGATCGCCAAGCTCCGCCCCGAGCTGGAGCGGGCCCGCCGGCACCGCGACAGCGCGCCGCAGGTCATGGTGGAGGACATCGCCGAGGTCGTCTCGCGCCGTACCGGCATCCCCGTCACCCAGCTCACCGAGCAGGAGCGCGACCGGCTCATGCGGCTGGAGGAGCACCTGCACGAGCGGGTCATCGGCCAGGACGAGGCCGTCACCGCCATCGCCGAGGCCGTACGCAGGGCGCGCGCGGGCCTGTCGGACCCGAACCGCCCCATCGGCAGCTTCCTGTTCCTCGGCCCGACGGGCGTCGGCAAGACCGAGCTGGCAAGGACCCTGGCCGCCGCGCTGTTCGGCGGCGAGGACCACATGGTCCGCATCGACATGAGCGAGTTCCAGGAGCGGCACACGGTCTCCCGGCTCATCGGCGCGCCGCCCGGCTACGTCGGCTACGAGGAGGCGGGGCAGCTCACCGAGGCCGTACGCCGCCGCCCGCACTGCGTGATCCTGCTCGACGAGATCGAGAAGGCCCACCCCGACGTGATGAACATCCTGCTGCAGATGCTCGACGACGGCCGCCTCACCGACGGCCAGGGCCGCACCGTCGACTTCACCAACGCCATCGTCATCATGACCAGCAACATCGGCGCCGAGCTCATCCTGGAGGCCACCGGGGACGTCTCCGAGCTGGAGGACCGGCTCATGGACCTGCTGCGCCGCACGATCCGTCCCGAGCTGCTGAACCGCATCGACGAGACGATCATCTTCAAGCGGCTCGAACGCGAGCAGCTCCGCCAGATCATCGACCTGCTGCTGGAGCGCACCCGCGGCCGGCTGCGCGCCCAGGACATCTCGCTGGAAGTGAGCGACGCCGCGAAGGACTGGCTCGCCCAGCGCGGGCACCAGCCGGAGTTCGGCGCCCGCCCGCTGCGCCGCGCCGTCCACCGCGAGCTGGACAACCGGCTGTCGGCCATGCTGCTGACCGGCGAGGTCGCCGAGGGCGGGAAGGTCACGGTGGACGTCGAGGGCGACACGCTCCGGCTCAGGGCCGCCAACCCCGAGCCGGCCGCCTGACCGCCACGCCTCAGCTCTGGTCGTGGGCGAGGGGTGAGGGGTCCCAGGCTTCTCGCCGGCAGCGGTGTCTCACTCCTTGAGCGGCCGGCCGGTGGCCCGGCGGATCGCCTCGTCCAGCCGGTCCCCGGTCCGCCGCCCGCTCTCCTGCCCGCTCTTCTGCCGGGGCGGGCGCCGGGCCGGGGTGGCGCGCAGGGCGGCGCCGCAGCGGTCGGTGGTGCGGATGAGGCTGGCCGGCGCCGGTGGGGCCGGCCACACCCACAGGTGGTACGCCTCGCCGGGGTCGTCGTGCACGGCGTCGAAGTGGCGGTCCCGGCCGCGTACGCAGGCTCGGACCCGGTACCAGCCGGGGCCCGCCGCGCTGAGCAGGGGGACGGCGGGCACGGGGCCGTGATCCGGGGAGTCGAGGCGGAGCCGGCCGCGTGGCGCGTGCACGCTCGCCTCGACCACGTCCTCCCAGGAGGCGTCGACGTCGCCGGACGGCTCGGTGAGCGTGAGGGCGACGTGGACGGTGCCGGTGTCGATGCCGGTGTAGAGGAGCGCGCCGGCCGACATCACGATGATCAGCCCGTTGGAGTGGTCGGCCGTCCCGATCGGCAGGTCGCCGTCGTCCAGCAGCCCGAAGGCGTGGTCGCTCACGCGCACCTCGGCTGACGCGTCCATCTCGCCTCCTTCGCGAGCGGGCCCTGCCGCGCCGGGCACGGCAGGGCCCCGTCAGGCTTCAGCAGGATGTCACGTGCCCACGGTGACCCGGAAGGGATCGCCGTCCAGGACGCGCTCGCGGCGGAAGAACTGGGTGTTCAGGCCGCCCTGCGCGTTGTTCTCGGTGGCGGTGATCATGCACACGGACACGCCCGTCGGGCCGGTCTGGCCGGGCAGGCTGAAGTTGCAGCCGTCGAACGTCCGCCGCGTGCCGCCGGAGCTCAGCCCTTCGTACGAGCGGGCGATCGGGTACTCGTCGCAGCTCAGCCCGCTGATCGAGGGGGCGTCGCCGCAGGCGAGGCTGCGGTTGGTGTTGATGATCGTCTCGTTGGTGGTACGCGTCAGCGGCGCGTCGAAGGTCGCCCCGGGGAGCCCGGACGCCTGGGCGCGCGAGACGTGCGAGGCCAGTGACGGGTAGAGGCTCTGGCTGTAGACCAGCTCGGAGGCGTACCACGGCACGACGCAGCCGATGGCCGCCCGGCCCGCCGTGGCGTTGTCGCAGCGGATCTCGCTCATGTCGAAGCCGATGCCGGCCGGGGTGTAGGTGCCGTTGGTGAACGTGAGCGACCAGGTGGTGGTGCAGGTGCCGATCGCGCCGGGGGCGGTGGCGGTGGTGCTGAAGTACGACTCGCCCTGGATCCAGGTGCCCAGCGGGGAGATCGGGCGGGACGGGAAGGTGGCGCCGGCGGTGGCGCAGGAGCCGCTCGCGGTGGTCGTGCCCGACAGGCTGGCGGCCAGGGCGTCACCCCAGCCCTGGTAGGCCGACAGCTCGATCTGGTGCGCCCAGTCGGGCAGGTCAGTGGAGCTGTAGCTGTAATTGATGACGTTGAACGACGCCTCGCCGGTCACCGTGCGCACGCCGTTGACGACGCGGTACGTGGTGTAGAGCAGCCCGGTGATCTCGCACGCCGAGGTGCGCAGAGCCCACACGCCGGTGAAGGCGTTCTCGATGCACCAGTCCGGAATCGGCAGGATGTCCTGCACCTGCGCGCGGGGGCGCTGCTGGGTGAAGGGGGTCTTCGGGGTGACGACCTGGAGGCAGGCGGCCGTTTCGCCTTCCTTGGGCGTCGGGCAGGCCGGTGTCTTGTGCTGGACGGCCTTCGTGCCCTTCTTGCGGGCGGGCTGGTCGGAGCCCTCAGTGGGCTCGGATAAGGCGAGTTGCGGGGACGGGGGCGCGGCGGCCGAGGCCGGGGTGGTGACGATGCTCAGCAGGGCGGCTGCGCAGGATAAGACGGCCAGGATGGATCGTGCGCGCATCTGGGTACACACTCCCTGTTTGCGGTAAGTGGCCCACGGGCGGGCGTACTTGGGCGAGTCCCCCGCCCGTGGCTGCTTCGGCGCCCACGATTATGTGTTCGACTTCTGCCGCAAACAACCCCTTGACCGACATGCGCACTGGAAGTAGAGGAAAATCGTAATTTCCCGATATACGGGGTATTTCAGCAGGTCAGGCTATTGGCTGGGGAGCCGATAGGAGGGTTGCCGCCTGCCCGTAAATAGGGCGTACGAGGAGGTGGGCCGACCTTCCCTCGGACGGCCGGCCGGCCGCGTCGCTCACGCGCGCCGCACGCGGTAGCGGTAGGCGACCGCCTTCGAGGGGAAGGTGCGGGTTTCGAGGAGGTCGAGCTCCACCTGCCGCTTGCCCTGCGGGAAGTACGGGATGCCGCCGCCCACCAGCACCGGGTAGACCACGGCCCGGTATTCGTCGATCAGGTCCGCGGCGGCGGCCTCGGCGGCGAGGGTGGCGCCGCCGATCGCGATCTCCCCCTCCCCCGGCTCGGCGCGCAGCCGCTCGATCTCCTCGGCGAGACTGCCGGAGGCCAGGCGGGCGTTGCCCCGCACCTCCGGCAGCGTGGTGGAGAAGACGACCTTGGGGAGCGGGTTCCAGAGCCCGATCCATTCGCGGGTGTCGTCGTCGATGGACGGCTCCTGGTCGGCGGTCTCCCAGAAGAGCATGGTCTCGTACAGCCGCCGGCCCATCAGGTGGACGCCGACCTGCCGGATCTCGTCGATGTGGTGGCGGAAGATCTCCTGATCGGGCTCGGCCCAGTCGAAGCCGCCGTCGGGCCCGACGATGTAGCCGTCGAGCGAGACGCCCATCGAGTACGTGACGTTGCGCATCCTAGAGTTCCTCCTCGGCTCCGTTGTTCCCGGAGTATGACTCCCTGGAGCCGGGGAACTCATCGCGCCTCAGCGCACGGATCTCGTGCGGACGCCGTTGAACTCGAAGTCGTAGACCGTGTGGTTGACCTGGAGGCCGTCCACGGCGCCGACGAACGCGTTGTCCCTGCCCTTGGAGATGCCGAGGCTGAGGCTGATCACCGCCTGGGGCAGCTTCTCCTTGAGCTGGCGGAACGAGCACGGTGACGCCTGGGTGCAGGTGATGGTTCCGCCTGTGCTGCCGGTGGCCCACCACTTGCCGTTGTCGGCGGAGGCGTCGTACTGCTGCCAGACGTTGGGGCGGGGCTCCGACGGCGCGGACGGGCTGGTCGAGGCGTTCGGCAGGTAGACGAGGCTCGTGTACTCGGCGGAGCCGACGTTGGGGTCGGCCTCGATGGTGATGTTCGGCAGGCTGACGCCGGTGAGGCTGTCCATGCCGGCGAACACCCAGTACTTGAGCTTCTTGATGGACGACAGCGGCTTGTCCGCGTAGAGCGTCTCGTTGCCCCAGGCGATCTTCTCGGTGCCGCTGCCGACGATGATGCCGAGGCTGCCGCGTCCGTACGGCGGGGGCTGGGTGGCCGCGAACGCCGTGGCCTCGGTGCGTCCGTAGGGGCCTTCGCGCAGGACGGCGCTCGGCGAGCCCAGGGTGTTGCGGCCGATCACGCCCCACCGGCTGGCGGGGATGATGCCGGGAAGCGCCGCTTCACCCGCCGCGCTCCTTTGCGATGGCGTGTCGGCGTACGTGACCAAGGGCGTGGCCAGCGCCAGAGCCGCCGCTGAGATGATCAGGCCGAAACGCCGGCCGCGAAATGTACCCATGAATCCCCCAGAAAACGAAATTGCCTCGAATTCTCGCGCATATCGGACATGCGGTTGTGCGGGTCCGATGCTGAGCGCGGAACCTGTCATTTCCTGGGGAAACGTGGATCAATCACGGCGGCCGGCGAATTGGCGAGGAGCTTAATCGGGTACGCGACGGCGTGGCCCCGGCCATTCACCGGGAACCACGCCTTCGGGCGTTTTATCGGGAGAAGGTGGCGCTGTGCAGGTCCACCGGGTTGGCGGCGTCGCCGGTCGTCACGCCGTACACGGCGGCGAAGGAGGAGCCGGTCGCGACCAGGCCGGTGTAGTCGCCGAGCAGGCGTCCGACGCTGGTCGACGGAAAGGCTCGGGTGTCGAACGGGCCCTCGATGTGCTGCTCGCGCCACGCGCCGGGCTGCGTGCAGCCGCTCGCGCAGGTCACGGCCCACAGGTCGGTGGGCAGGTCGGGGCCGGAGGTGTTGTTGCGGAAGTCGTAGTACGTGACCGCCACCGTGCCGGTCCGCGACACCGCCACCGCGGGAACCGCGGCCGAACCCGTGGGCGTCCTGTCGATGCGCACCGGCTTCGACCACGTACGCCCGCCGTCGGCCGAGCGCGCGTAGGCCACGTGGAAGGCGCCGTCGGCGTCCTGGCTCGGCCAGGTCGCGTGCACGACCTGGGTGCCCGGCTGGGCGGCGAGCAGCGGGAGGGCGGCGTTCCTGATGGGGTCGCCCGAGTCGTCGGGGTCGGGGATGCGGGGGCCGACGGCCATGGGGGCGGGCACGTCCAAGGTCTTGGCCCAGGTCCTGCCGCCGTCGGTGGAGCGGATGACCTGGGTGAAGCCCTCGTCGATGGTCTCGTGGTGCATGCCGATCAGCAGTGTGCCGTCGGGGAGGACGACGAGCTGGGTGCCGATGACGCCGCTGTTCCTCGGCACGTCGAACACCTTGCTGGTCGTCCACGTACGCCCGTCGTCGGTGGATCTGGCCAGGTAGACGGGCTGGATCCAGTTCGGCTCGGCCTCGGTGGACTGGTCGTCGATGCGGTCCCACACGGCGTAGACCACGCCCGGCCGGTAGGGGTCGGCGGTCACCGAGGGCCGGTCGTTGAAGAAGCGCACGGTGTCGTCGCGCTGCAGCGTCACCGGCGGGCCCCAGGTCCTTCCACCGTCGCCGGACCTGGAGACCAGGATCGCGGTCACGTCACCGGCGCGGGACATCGACAGCGACGCGGCGATCGCGGCGCCTGACGGGGTGACGGTGACCCAGTGGTCGGTGGTGACGTCGTAGTCGCCGCCGTTGGCCGCCGTGCCGCCGTTGCAGCGGGAGAAGGCGGGCAGGTTCCTGGAGGTCGTCCAGGTCCGGCCGGCGTCGTCGGAGACGGCGGCGAGGGCGCCGTTGCTGCCGTACCGGTTCCAGCGGTCCTGCTGGAACACCGTGACCAGGCGCTGGGGCCGCCTCGGGTCCGCGGCGAGCGCCGGGAGGACCTCGGTGTTCGGGTTCAGGACGTAGCCGTCCGCCGGGGGGCCGCCGCAGTCGGCGGGCAGCGGGCTGACGCCCGAGACCGGCCGCACGACGGCCGGCTTGGCGCCCGCGTCGTCGGCCGCGGCCGGCTGGGCGAGCGGGGTGGCAGTGGCGAGGAGGACGGCAGTTGCGCTTAACAGTGCCCTGGGGCGTCGGATCACGAGCTGGTTCCTCATTCTCGTTGCGGTTTCCGGCAGGAACCTTACAACGGAAAGATCAACTTTGTGGAGGAATGATCATAATGGCCGCTGACCTGGGCATCAGCGAAATCCATCTCTTGACTGCCCCTCCACGGACCAGTCGGCCCCACCGCGCTTGACGCCGGGAGTACCGATCGGTACGGTGCTCAGTACCGATCGGTACGCATGGAGGAGCACGATGGGGCTGACACCAGCGGGAGAGCGCGTCTGGGACGCCGCCCGCGAGATCTTCTACCAGGAGGGCGTCCGGAGCACCGGCGTCGCCGAGATCGCCGAGCGGTCCGGCGTGGGCAAGCCGAGCATCTACCGGGCCTTCGGCTCGAAGGACGAGCTGGCCGTGGCGTACCTGCGGGAGAAGGGCATCTCGCCGCAGGAGATCATCGAGACGGTCCGCGCGGCCTGCCCCGGCGATCCGCGCGCGCAGCTGCGGCGTGTGGTCGCGGAGATCGCCGAGGCCATCGCCGCACCCGGGCATCGCGGGTGCCCGCTGGCGAACACCGTGGTGGAGTTCCCCGACCGGGCCCATCCGGTGCGCGTGGCCGCCCAGGAGCAGAAGCAGCGCTACCTCGAGCTCTTCACCGAACTCGTCGAGCCGCTGCCCCTGGCCGATCCCGGGCAGGTCGCCTACCTCATCCAGATGCTGGTGGACGGCGCCCACATCACCAGCCAGGTCTTCGACCCCGGCCGCTCGGCCGCCGGCCTGGTGACCGCCGTCGACCGGCTCCTCGACGCCTTTCTCGACCAGGAGGAGAGCGATGTCCACTGACGTTCTGCCGCCCGAGTACGCCGAGCGGTTGATCCGCGATCGGCGTGCGGTGCGCGCGTTCCGTTCCGATCCCGTGCCCGACGACGTGATGCGGGCCGTGTTCTCGCTGGCCGGCGCGGCGCCCTCGAACAGCAACACCCAGCCGTGGAGCGTCGAGGTCGTCAGCGGGGCCGCCCGCGACGCGCTCAGCAAGGCGCTGCTGGCGGCCCACGCCCGTGGCGCGCCGTCCACCGACTTCCCCTACAGCGCCGGCCTCTACACCAGCGTGCACGCGGCCCGCCGCCAGGCGTTCGGCACGACGCTGTACGGCGCCCTCGGCATCGCCAGGGACGACCACGCGGCGCGTGACGCGTACCAGCTCGACAGCCTCCGCTTCTACGGCGCCCCGCACGTCGCGCTGCTCTTCCTCCCGTCGAACGGCGAGGCTCGGATGGCCGCCGACCTGGGCATGTACGGCCAGACTCTGCTGCTCGCCCTTTCTGCGTACGGGATCGCGAGCTGTCCCCAGGGGCTGCTGAGCTTCTACGCCGACACCGTGCGGGAGCAGCTCGGGGTGCGTGATCGCAAGCTGCTGTTCGGGGTCTCCTTCGGGTATCAGGATCCCGACGTGCCGGGCAGCGCCGTCCTGATCGGCCGGGCTCCCCTTGAGGAGACCACCCGCTTCTGGACGTGATCGTCGGGCTCGCCGGCGGCGGCTACGCCAGTGCCCTATCTGCTCTGTCACCGTGAGCCCTCGCGGCGGCAGAGCCCGTCATGACGATCGTGGCAGTGACCAGGAGCACGCAGCTCGCCGCGATCGCCGCGACCACCCCGTGCACGCCGATCCAGGGTGAGGCCGCCGGCAGCGCCGCGACCACGGCGGCGAAGGCCCACAACACCAGGGGAGGCACCACAGGCCGCGCCGCGATCAGTCTGTACACCGCCCCGAGCAGCAGCAGGAACACCCCCACCGGAATCGCCACGGCGTACCCCAAAGTCAGCGGCCCGGCGACACCATGCCCGCCCTCCTCGGTCGCCGCCTCCAGCCCGGCGCCCAGCGCGGCCAGCGCCGCGAAGATGCCGTAATGCCCGTACCCCCACAGATAGGACCGGTCGCGCCGCCCGCTGAGCCCTTCGCCGGCCTCCACCAGGAAGTACAGCCACCACAACGCGAACAGCACCACGAGCCCCGACACCGCGACCACCACGAACCGGCCGCCGACCTCGCCCGCCTCCATCGCCGCCGCCACCCCTCGGGACACCGCGAGCACGCTCTCACCGAGCAGGATGATCGTGAACAGCCCGTACCGTTCGGCGATGTGATGCGGGTGCCAGGTCGTGGGCCGCTCGCGCTCCGCCCACAGAGGCACCGCCAGCTCCAGCAGCGCCAGGACGACGAAGAGCGGCAGCTCGGCGCTCACCGGCGCGAGCACGGAATGGTAGAGCCAGCCCACCGTGACGACGGAGATGCCGGCGGCGTATCGCAGCGCGGTGCGGCGCCGCGCCGGGTCCCCCGAGGCGGCCCGCAACCACAGCAGGACCAGCCCGATCCGCATGATGACGTAGCCGAGGGTGACGAAGCCGTAGTCGGCGTGCTCGGCCGCGACCGGCACCCCGGCGGCCAGCACCAGCACGCCGGCCATCTGCACCATGGTCAGCACCCGGTAGCCGACGTCGTCGGTGTCGTAGGACGAGGCGAACCAGGTGAAGTTCATCCACGCCCACCAGATGGCGAAGAACACCTGCAGGAACGGCGCGATCCCGCCGGCCGCGTGCCCCTCCACGATCGCGTGCGCGAACTGGGCGGTGACGGCCGCGACCGCCACCACGAAGGTGAGGTCGAACAGCAGCTCCAGCGGGCTGGCCACGCGGTGCGGCTCGTCGATGGGCCGCGCCCGCATCCGAACCCTGATCCTCATGCCGTCTCCTGTCACTTCCGGTACGTCTGTTCTGCCTCTTGAGACAGGACGGCGCCCCGGGTTGTGACAGTGTCGGTGATCGGCGACCGGCCGCGACGTTTCGGCCAAGCCCGCCGCCAGTGGCAATGGATCTGGTTCTCTCCGGGGATGCGCAGGACATAGCCCCAGAAACATGAGCTGCGCGCGGAACGGACCTGGCGGTGGACCAGCGAAACGGTCGCGTGGCTGCCCTGAGCCCTGAACACCACCGACCCCGCCGAGGTGTGGTTCTGATGTTCGCCAGGACGTTGCCCGTCGCCACGGCATTCGCCCGGCCGCCGCTGACCACGTCATTGGCACGGCCGCTGCTCACGGTCTCCTTCCATGACGTCCACCGGTTGCAGTAGAGCACCATGGCTGATGCCGCGTCAGAGCAGCCGTCCGTTCCTGTGCAGGTGATCGAAGACCAGGTGATCGACCGGGGACACGCGGTCGCGGTCGGCGTAGGCCAGCCAGACGACCTCTTCGATCTCGCTGCTGGCCGTCGGGATCCCGTGGTGGCCGGCGGTGTAGCAGATCATCCGTACGGCGACGCCGTCGGCGTGGTCGTGGGCCTGGGCCTGGAAGGTCCCCAGGTGGGTGGCGGTGGTGGGGTCGATGGTGACGGCGAGCTCCTCGTCGATCTCGCGTACGAGGGTGTCCATGTCGGTTTCGCCCGGTTCGCGTTTGCCGCCGGGGAGGTAGTAGACGTTCTTGCCTCGTGATCGCGTGCTGAGGATCTTGCCGTCTTCCAGGTGGATCCAAGCGACCTTGTCGAAGGTCCCGCTCATGGTGCGCTCCTCTCAGGGCCGGTCGCCTGCGTGCCGGCGACCGGGTTTCAGAAAGTCGGAGGTCAGACGCCGGCTGTCAGGGTGACGCCGGTGCCGACGGAACGTTGAGTGGTCACGTCGGTGACGAGGATGCCCGAGGAGGCGACCGTGAACTGGTTGCTGCCCCGCTGGTACGCAAGGCCGATCCGAGCCCCGGCCGCGGCGCCGAAGATCACAATATGATCACCGCGTCAGGAGATCGGCTCCCGGCTGACGCCCAGGTCGGTGCCCTTCGGCTCCTTGACGGCGGTGACCGCGGCCAGGGAGACGACGCAGAGCACCATGATGTACGCGCCCACGGACAGCGCCGACCCCGTGCCCTGCACCAGCGCCTGCGCGATCGTGGGCGCGAAGGCGCCGCCGAGGATGGCGCCGAGGGCGTACCCGATCGCCGCTCCCGAATAGCGCACCGAGGCGGGGAACATCTCGGCGTACATCGCCGACATCGGGCCAAAAGACAGGCCCAGGCCGACGGTCAGGACGATGATCGCCGCGGCGAACAGCCAGATGTCGCGGGTCTCCATCAGCAGGAACAGCGGCAGCATCCAGACGAACACCAGCGCGTACCCGATCTGGAACGTCCTGACGCGGCCGATGCGGTCGGACAGCGCGCCGCCGTACAGGGTGAAGATCAACCACGTGGCCGAGCCGGCGACGGTGGCGAGCAGGACGGACGGGCGGGACAGGCCGAGCGCGGTGGTGCCGTAGCTGATGAAGTAGGCGATGAGCAGGTAGCCCGCGGCGTTGTTGGCGACGAAGATCAGGGCGGTGAGCAGGACGTTCTTGCTGTGGCCGCGGAACAGGTCGCGCAGCGGCGCGGAGGACGTCTTGGTGCGCTGCTGCAGCTCCTTGAAGACGGGGCTCTCCTCGACGGCTCGGCGCACGAGGTAGCCGATGACGATCAGGGTCAGGGAGAGCAGGAACGGCACCCGCCAGCCCCACGCCTGGAACTGCTCGGGGGTGGTGACCGTACTCATGATCCACAGGACGCCGGTCGCCAGGATGAGGCCGATCGGCACGCCGATCTGCGGGAACGTGCCCCACCAGCCGCGGCGCTCGCGCGGCGCGTGCTCCACCGCCAGCAGCGCCGCGCCGCCCCACTCGCCGCCCGCGGAGAAGCCCTGCACGATGCGCAGGAGGATGAGCGCGATCGGCGCCGCGACCCCGATCGACTCGTACGTCGGCAGCAGGCCGATCAGCGTGGTGGCCCCGCCCATGAGCAGGAGGGTCATGACGAGCATGCGCTTGCGTCCGAGCCGGTCACCGTAGCGGCCCGCGACGATCGCGCCGAGCGGGCGGAACAGGAAGCTGATGCCGATCGTGGCCAGCGAGATGAGGGTGGCCAGGCCGGGTGCCTGCTCGTTGACCGGGGCCAGGAAGAGCGGCCCGAAGACCAGGCCGGCGGCTTGGGCGTAGATGAAGAAGTCGTACCACTCGATGGTGGTGCCGGCCAGGGTGCTGGCGAGGACCTTGCGGTCGTCGCGGGTCATGGAGCGCGGTTGGCTCGTCACGTCGACTCCGTTCGTGCTCGTGGGGGGCTGGTGGGGATGTCATCGGCCACGGTGGTTCACCCCGCCGCGATGGCCGGCGCCCAGCCACGATCACCATTCAAACCCGCGCGTGGTGATTGGTCTAACCGGGGAAGGTCAGTCGTTGCTTCATGTTCCGCACGTCGCAGGTCCGATGGTCGTACGTGCCGTACATCTGCGCGTACTGGGCGGCGATACGGTCGCACTCTCGTACGGCGCCGGCTATGTCCCCGCTGGCGGCGATCAGGCGTACCCGGTGCAGCCGAGCCTCCAGGGTCGCCGGTGCCGTCTCGCCGAATTCGGCGGTCAGCTTCCGCACCTTCTCGTCGCTGGACTGAATGGCGTCGGTGTCGTCCGCATTGATGATGGCGGCGAGTTGCGCGGCGACGTCTCCGGCGCTGTCCGGCCGATGGCCGGGGGTTTTGGCGAGAAGCTGCATGGTGAGCCCTTCAAGGGCGGGGGATATCCCGTAGACCCGCCTGCTGGGCGGCGTCGGAGGCTTGCGTAAATGCGGCTCTCTGAGCGCGGAAGGGTTCAAGCGACCGAACGGCGGCTCTCCGGTGAGCATCTCGTAGAGGACGCAGCCGAAGGAGTACAGGTCCATACGGAAGTCGCCCGGCTCGTTGCGCGATGAGTTGCCGGTTCGTTCAGGGGTGGGGACCGGCGGAGGGGCGGATGAGGCCGGTTTCGTAGGCGAGGATCACTGCGTGGACGCGGTCGCGGAGCAGAAGCTTGCTCAGGACGTTGCTGACGTGGGTTTTGACCGTTTGCTCGCCGATCGTGAGGTCGGTTGCGATTTCGGCGTTCGAGCGGCCGCGGGCGATCAGTTCCAGGACTTCGCGTTCTCTGGCGGTGAGCGGGTTCAGTTCGGGGGGTGTGGGGTGGGAGGTCCTAGGGCGCGTTTCAGAAGTGGTGGGCTCATAGCCAGGTGTCGATCACGGCGATGTGGACGGTCGCTTCGTAGCGCACGGCCAGCTTGTCGAAC